>ONWY01000182.1 GCA_900321665.1 uncultured Eubacteriales bacterium | reverse complement strand
CTGATGAATGTGCCGATTTTGGGCATTATCGAGAATATGAGCTGGTTCGAGTGCGATGCATGCGGCAAGAAGCATTACCTTTACGGCGAGAGCAAGCTCGAGGAGGTCGCAAAGGAGTTAGGGGTCGATGTGCTCGCGCAGCTGCCGATTCAACCGGTCAATGCCAAAATGGTGGATGCCGGCACCGTGGAGCTTGCAAACACCGACCATATCGATGCGGCGATGGATGCCATTATGGAGAAATTAGATGACTGAGCGCGAGAGAATGGAGCAAGGCTTGCTGTACCTGCCGGGTGACCCGGATTTGGCGCGCGAGCAGCTGCAGCGCTTGGACAAGCTCTTTGAGTACAATGCGCTAAGACCCGGCGAGCAGGAGAAAAAGCAGCAGCTTTTAAAAGAGATGTTTGCCGAAATCGGCGAGGGCTGTTATATCGAAACCCCTTTTCATGCCAATTTCGGCGGTAAAAAGGTGCATTTCGGCAAAAAGGTGTATGCCAACTTTAACCTCACCCTGGTGGATGATGAATCTATCTATGTCGGCGATTGCGTAAAATTCGGACCGAATGTGGTGGTGTGCACGGCGGCGCACCCGATTTTGCCGGCATTGCGGCGCAAGGAGTACCAATATAACCTGCCGGTGCACATTGCAAGCGGGGTGTGGATTGGCGCAGGCGCCATTATTTTGCCGGGGGTAAGCATCGGCGAAAACAGCGTGATTGGCGCGGGCAGCGTGGTCACGCGCGACATACCGCCCAATGTGGTCGCCGTGGGGAATCCCTGCAGGGTGATGCGCAGCATTAACGAAAACGATAAAATTTATTATTACAGAGATAAAAAAATCGATTTTGAAGTTGAATAAAACAGCAGAAAGCAACAAAAAAATAAAAATCATTTCCGTTTTTCTTGTCGCGGCGGTGCTTATCGGCATCTCAATTGCTATTTTCGCGCCGAAGTCGAAAAAAAGCAAGTCCTTGGCAGGGTATGTGGTCGGGTATTTGCCCTATTATTCGTCGGGCGCAGCGGAGCGGATTGATTTTGAAGCGCTGACACACTTAAACATCGCCTTCGCCAACCCCGACAGCAGCGGCAAGCTTTACCTCGAGATGAGCGATGAAACCATCAAAAGCATTGTAAAGCAGTGCCATGACAATGATGTGAAGGCGATTCTCTCGCTTGGCGGCGGCTCGATTTCGAGCACCAATTACAATGCCATCATGCGCGGCAAACCGGAAGGCATTACCGCTTTTAACGAGCAGCTGATGGATTTTTGCCGCCGCTATGCGTTTGACGGGGTGGATGTGGACTTTGAGTTTATCGCCTCGAGCCCCGCGTGGGAATATTTTGAGGATTGGATGCTTGCACTCAAAAAGGATTGCAACAAAAATGATTTACTGCTCACGGCAGCCGTCGCCACCTGGTATTCCGATAATATCAGCGATAAGGCAATGGAATGCTTTGATTATGTGATGGTCATGGCATATGACAACGACGGCGACAGTGAAAACCACTCGAAATACAGCTATGCCGAGAGCGAAATGAAACATTATGAAAACAGAGGTATTAAAAAAGAAAAGCTCATTTTAGGCGTGCCGTTTTACGGTTACAGCTACAGTGCCTCCGGGCAAATGCAGTGGAACTCGGGAAAATCCTACCGCAACATTGTGGCGGAAAACCCCTCCGCGGCAAACAGCGATTATGCGAGCGGCTTTGCATATAACGGCAAAGAGACCATTCGCAAAAAAGCAGAGCTTTCCAAGCAGTATGGCGGAATCATGATTTGGGAGCTTTCGCAGGATGCGAGCGGTTCCGACAGCCTGCTGAAAGTCATTAAAGATACATATTAGGAGAAGAAAAAATGCCATATATCAGTCAATTTCAATTGCCCGAAAAACCGGTCGGGCTGGCGCTCGCAGGCGGCGGCGTGCGCGGCTATGCGCAGCTGGGCGTGCTCAAAATGCTCGAAAAGCACGGCTACGCGGTCGATATGGTAGCGGGTACCTCTATCGGCTCGTTTGTTGCCACACTCGTGGCAATGGGACTGAGCGCAGAGGAAATCTACGCGGATTTTCAAAAATTTGAAAATCAGTTTAGCCAAAGCAAGGTCTTTTCCAGACCGGATTTTGATATGATAAAGCCGACCAAAAACAAGATAAACGGTATGGTGGACGGTGACCAGATTTTAACCGTTTTAGATGAATTTTTTGAGCAGTACGGTGTTAAAACGCTGACCGATATCAAAAAGCCGCTGGTCATTGTTGCGGCGGAATATGACCTTTGCAAGGTCACTTATTTTACCAATGTGAAAAACTATATGCCGCAGCGCGATGCCATTGTGCTGTACGATACACCGATTAGCGTTGCTATCCGCTCCTCGTGCTCCTTTCCCGGAGTGATTAGTGTCAGCCGCTACGAAGGGTACAGCTTTGTGGATGGCGGCACGATGATGAACCTGCCGGTGGAGCCGCTCAAGGAGCTGGGCGCGGACCGCGTGATGAGTTTGACCATGCGCCCCGATAAAACCGGCTTTTCCTCGAAAAGCGCGATGATGGTGCTCAAGCGCGCAAGTGACCTTGTGCAGTACGAGCTGTTGAACTTGCAAATCAAACAAAGTGATTTTAATATTAACCTCGATGTGGGAAATTTCAAAGCCTTCGATGTCGGCAAAGGTACACTAATTTACAAAAAAGGAGAAAATATCGCGCTCGATAAGGAGGAAGAAATTATCGCGTTCTTTGAACCGAAACAGCCGGAGCCCGAGGCACCGCCTGCACCGGAGCCGGAGCCCGAGGCACCGCCGAAAAAGGTATCCGTATTCAAGCGCATTTTAGGAGGAATCAAACATGGAAAAAAATGAAAACTATACCGAAGCGGCACAAAAAGAGGTCGTGAAGGTTGACTTTACCGAGCCGATAGAGCGAAAGAAAAAAGAGAGCTTTATCACCCGCATCGCTTATGCTGCGATTTCGCTGATTGTCGGTATCATCTTTATTGCCGGCAGAGCGGGAATATTTGATGTTCTCGGTTACATTGTCGGCGGTATCTTATTGATAATGGGCACAGTGACCATTACCGCTTTTGTCACTGCGAAGGGCAATAAGTGGGTAGGCAGCCTGGTTTGGGGTGTCTTGCAGGTGCTGCTTGCAATATTTTGCCTGCTTAACCCGGCGTGGATTGCCAATGCCGCGGTATACATCTTTGCGGTGATTATCTTCATCAGCGGTATCGTGATGATTTATTTCGCGCTTAGGGATAAAAAGGATGGCTTTAAAAAATGGTTAGCCAGCTTGATATTCGGTATTGTTCTTGCCGTGCTGGGGCTTGTTATGCTGCTCTTTGTGAGCCAGACAAAAGCCTTTGTGGCAGTGATGGTCGGCATTTCCTTCATCATCACCGCGGTGCTCAATGTGGTGGCGCTGATATTGAAATAGCGAAAAAAGAAAGTAAATCAATACCACCCGTCAAACGGGTGGTTTGCTCAGGGGCTATAAGCCCCGTTACTAACCCGCGTCTCAAGGCGCGGGCTTTCACTTTGTTCAAGCCT
>ONWY01000054.1 GCA_900321665.1 uncultured Eubacteriales bacterium | reverse complement strand
GTCCCAAGGGTTCGGCTGTTCGCCGATTAAAGTGGTACGCGAGCTGGGTTCAGAACGTCGTGAGACAGTTCGGTCCCTATCTGTCGTGGGCGCAGGATACTTGAGGAAAGCTGTCCCTAGTACGAGAGGACCGGGATGGACGCACCTCTGGTGCACCGGTTGTTGTGCCAACAGCATAGCCGGGCAGCTAAGTGCGGATCGGATAAACGCTGAAAGCATCTAAGCGTGAAGCCGTTTCCAAGATAAGGTATCCCACAGCATAAGCTCCCTTGTAGACTACAAGGTTGATAGGTTGCAGGTGTAAGTGCAGTAATGTATTCAGCTTGGCAATACTAATAGGTCGAGGGCTTGACCAAATTTGGTTTTGATGTTAGTTTCCTGCTTTTCTCTTTGTTCAGTTTTGAGGGTACAATAAAAAAGAGCATCGACCGTTGTCGATGCTCTTTTTTAGTGAAGAGTGAAAAGTGAAAAGTGAAGTGGAGGGCGGGGCACCCGCTCGTCCAAACAAATTTCGCAAGAGAAAAAGGTTCGCAAGCAAACCTTTTAAGTTTGTTTCATTTGTTTCTCCTTTCCCCAAAAAGTTTGCTATGCAATACTTTTTGGGGTCCCCGGTATCGCTATGCATTATTTTGTTGGAGTAAGAATGCAGATTAGAAAGTGTGTTGAAACTGATATAATACCCTTGGGGCGGTTTTATGATGAAGAGGTAAAATGGCTCGATGACCATCATTGCAACTACCCGCTTTGGACTTATGAAGGCTATCCGACGGAATCAACTGTAAGGTGGACAATCGGCGAAGGTACGCAGTTTATTTGCACCGAAGGCGAGGAAATTTTGGGCTCTTTTATGCTTAATACAGACCCTCTCGGTGCCTATGATAAGGTGCCGTTTTGCAAAAAGCTGCAGCAAGGCGAGTATATGATTTTGCATATGCTGTCCGTTTCGCACCTGCATACCGGCAAGGGCATTGCCAAAGCGATGACAGGCTTTGCAATCGATTATGCAAAAGACAAAGGGTTTAAAGCCGTTCGACTTGATGTCGTGCCGACCAATTTGCCGGCAAGGAGATTATATGAAGGCTTGGGCTTTCATTATGTAGGCGATTTTGACCTTGAAAAAGGGGTGGAAAAAATCCCGCTTTTCTCGATGTATGAGTTAAATTTTGATTAAAAACAGAAAATTTTTAGTAAAATAGGTGATTATATTGAAAATCAGCGAATTACTAACAACACCGCCGGAGCATTTCCAAACCCCATTGCAAGAAAAAGTGTACACTTTTTTGCAAGAAAACCATATAGAGTTCGAGCGGGTAGAAAATGACCCTGCAAGAACGATGGAGGAGTGCAAACTCATTGCCGAAAAGCTCGGCTGCCCGATTGCGAAAACCCTCTTTTTAACCAACCGCCAACAGACAAAATTCTACCTGTATTTGATGCCGGACAATAAACCCTTTGTGACAAAAGACTTTTCAAAAAACCTTGGCATATCAAGGGTTTCGTTTGCCTCGGCAGAGCTGCTTAAAGAGAAAATGGGTGTCGAGCCCGGCGCCGCAACAATTTTTTGCCTGCTCCTTGACAGCGCCAAAGATGTGCAGCTGGTTATCGACAAGGAAATCGCTGAAAAAGACTATCTCGGCTGCACCGACGGCACCTATACCTGCTATATGAAGATAAAAACCGAAGAAATATCCGCAAACTTCGATTATGTAAGGTTTGACTGAGCAAAAAGCTCAGTCTTTTTTACATTGATATGCCGTTAAGTGTCACATTTTGCCATAGTGTACGCTATTGACATATATATTATAAAATATTATAATATATAAGACCATAGGGACAGTGCGCCTTTTTGGAGGTATTGAAGAGAATGTATAAAGAAATAAAGAGATTTTTAGACTTTTCTGTTGCCTTGTTAGCGTTGATTATTCTTTCACCGTTAATGGGTATATTGGCAATTGCAGTAAAAGCGGAATCAAAAGGTCCGGTCATATTTAAGCAAGAGCGTATCGGAAAAAGCGGCAAAGTGTTTAAAATATATAAATTTCGCTCCATGTGCCAAGGCGCCGAGCATACCGGCAGCGGTGTTTATAGCGGAGCGAATGATGCAAGAGTGACAAAGGTCGGCAAGGTGTTGCGCGCAACCAGCTTGGATGAATTGCCGCAATTTGTGAATATCATAAAAGGCGAAATGAGCTTTGTCGGTCCGCGTCCGCCACTTACATATCACCCTTGGCCATACAGCGAATACAGTAAAGAGCAATTACATATGTTTGATGTCAGACCCGGCATTACCGGTTGGGCACAGGTAAACGGCAGAAAAGATGTTGAGTGGCATAAGCGAATTGAGCTCAACTGCTGGTATGTAGAGCATATGTCTTTTGCGTTAGATATTAAAATTATGTTTCTAACCGTTTTTAAAGTCCTCAAAAATGAAGATAATGTGAATACAGGCAGTACGGTGGCGGCAGAAACCGAAAAAGAAAACGAGAAAGTGGAAGTATGAATTTAGAATATTTTTACATTACGAATGACCCGAAAATCGCGGCAGCGAGCGAAAGGGCCGGTGTTGACAGAATTTTTATTGATATGGAATACATCGGCAAGGATGAGCGGCAAGGCGGGTTAGACACTGTAAAAAACCATCACACGCTGACAGATATTAAGCGTGTAAAAAAAGTATTAAAACGTGCAAAGCTGCTTGTTCGAGTTAATCCGATTCATTCGGAATCTCAAAAAGAGATTGACGGAGCGATAAAAGCCGGCGCCGATTATATAATGCTACCGATGTGGAAATCGGCAGAAGAGGTACAAAGCTTTTTGCAAATTGTAAACGGCAGAGCAAAAACAATGCTGTTGCTTGAAACCGATGAAGCGAGAAAATGTTTAGATGAGGTTTTAGAATTAAAGGGCATTGATGAAATACATATCGGTCTCAATGATTTGCATTTAAGCCAACAAAAAAAGTTTATGTTTGAATTGCTGGTTGATGGGACGGTAGATGAAATTGCCGCAAAACTAAAAGCGGCTAATATGAAATTTGGTATTGGCGGAGTCGGTAAAGTGAAAAGCAATTACCAATTACCGGCGGAGAATATTTTCTGCGAACATTACCGCTTGGGCTCAAGCATGGTGATTCTCTCAAGGGTGATTTGCGATTGGACAAAAATCAGCAGTGTTTCTGATTTTGAAACACAGATGACCCAAAATATCAGCAATAATCGCGAGTTTGAAAATCAGCTAAAGAAAAAAGATAAAGCATATTTTGAAATAATGCATAAGCAAACGACGGAGATTATAAAAAGGATACATGCAGCAAGATGAATTTATTAATTACCGGCGCCTGGAATGAAGCAAAGCAGAATATATCTTTGCTTGAACAGATAGGGCACAGAGTGTGCTTTATGCAACAGGAAAAGGATGCATTGCCTTGTGAGTACAATTGGGTGGAAGGGGTAATTTGCAACGGACTTTTTTTGCACCACCCGATAGAAAAGTTTCAAAATTTAAAATATATTCAACTCACCAGTGCGGGATATGACCGCGTAGATTTAGAGTATATTCAAAAACACGGCATTGAAATTCATAACGCTCGCGGGGTTTACAGTATCCCTATGGCGGAGTTTGCACTAAGCGGCGTATTGCAACTTTATAAACAAGCGGCATTTTTTAATGAGAATAAAAAAATGTGCAAGTGGGAAAAGCACAGAGGGTTAAAAGAACTGTTTGGGAAAAAAGTTTTGATTGCAGGCTGCGGCAGTGTCGGGAACGAGTGCGCGAAGCGATTTGCTGCTTTCGGCTGTGAGGTGACGGGAATTGATTTATACCCGAGAGAAGATATGCTGTATAAAAAGATTTTGCCGCTTACAGAATTAGATGCACAGCTAAAGGGAGCAGACATAGTGGTTTTAACATTACCGCTCACCAACCAAACAAAATATCTGATGAATCAAAAGCGATTAAAAACATTAAAAAAGGATGCAGTTTTGGTGAATATTTCCCGCGGCGCAGTGATAGATACGGCTGCATTATTAGAGCAAATTGACCATCTCGGCGGTGCGGTGTTAGATGTGTTTGAAGAAGAGCCGCTCAATGAAAACAGCCCCTTGTGGCAAAAAGAAAAAGTGATTCTTACCCCACACAACAGCTTTGCCGGCGAGAGAAACAGTGAACGAATAAAGCAAATCATCATTAAGAATTTGGAAGAGGTTAAATGAAAGTTTTATTAACTGCGACAGTTCAAAGTCATATATGCCAATTTCATAAACCTTTAGTGGAAGTGTTACATGCACACGGCTGCGAAGTGCATGTGGCGGCAAGAGATAATCTTGCAGAGAAAAACGGTTTAAAACTTGATTTTGTCGATAAAGTGTTTGATGTGCCGTTTTCCCGTTCACCGAAAAGTCCCGATAACCTGAAAGCAAAAAAGATATTAGAGCAGATTATCAACGAGGGCGGTTACGATATTATCCATTGCAATACACCTATGGGCGGTATTGTGACAAGGCTTGCCGCAAAAAAAGCGCGCAAGAGCGGCACCAAGGTGATTTATACGGCACACGGCTTCCATTTTTATGAAGGTGCACCGAAGAAAAATTGGTTAATTTACTACCCGATAGAAAAGTATTTTTCTCGCTTAACGGACAAGCTGATTACCATTACTCGTGAAGACTATAAATTAGCAATAGAAAAGTTCCACTGTAAAGTGGCGCATATGCACGGTGTAGGCGTGGATGAAAAGCGTTATTTCCCGGTTGATGAAGCGGAGCGGATTTGCTTAAGGGAGAGAGAGGGCTACCGCCCCGACCAAAAATTATTACTTTGCATTGGGGAATTATTGCCAAATAAAAATCAAATAATGGCAATTCATGCCATGCAGGAAATTGTAAAGCAATATCCGGATGCTATTTTGTTTATTGCCGGCAACGGACCGGAAGAAGAAAACCTAAAAGCGGAAATCGCTGCTTGCGGGTTAGAAAATAATGTAAAAATGCTCGGTTATTGCACTCATTTAGAGGACTATCAACACATTATTGATGTGCAGCTTGCTTGCAGTTACCGCGAGGGGTTGCCGCTCAATTTAGTGGAATCTATGCTTTCCGGCAATCCGGTGGTAGCAAGTGTTAATCGAGGGCATAAAGAATTAATCCGTGATAGCGAAAACGGCTTTTTAGTGCCAGCAGGCGATGCACATGCCATGGCGCAAAACATTTTAAACATTTTGAAGGATGAACAAGCAGTAAAAGAGATGAGCCAAAAGGCATATGATTTTGCTATGCAGTATTGCTTTGGCTCGGTAAAAAAAGAATTGGAAGATATTTATTTTGGAAATGAGTAATAAAAAACCGCTGATTTCGGTTTTAATGGGAATCTATAACTGTGCTGATACTTTACAAAAAGCAGTTGCGTGCATTCAAGACCAAACTTATGACAATTGGGAACTGATTATGTGTGATGATTGCTCGGCAGACAATACCTATGCGGTTGCTTGTGAATTGGCGCAGCAGGATGAAAGAATCCGCGTTTTGAAAAATGAAAAGAATCTGACATTGGCGCCCACTCTTAATAAGTGCTTAAAGGAAGCACAGGGAGAGTATATTGCTCGCATGGATGGGGACGATACCTGCTCCCCGGAGCGCTTCGAAAAAGAGTTGGCATTTTTGGAAACTCATCGGGAATTTGCAGTTGTGAGCTGCAGTATGTCTCTTTCAAACGAAACCGGTATTTTTAGAATAATTGAACACAAGCCGGAACCGGAGCTTAAAGATTTCCTTTACAGAAATCAACATTGCCATGCTCCCTGTATGGCAAGGGCAAGAGTCATTAAAGCCATTGGCGGCTACAGCGAGGCAAAAAGTCGCCGGCGTGTGGAAGATTATGATTTATGGGTGCGCATGTATTTGGCGGGTTTTCGCGGTTATAATTTGCAAGAAGTGTTGTATGATATGTTTGATGCGGAAGCAGCATTAAAACGCAGAAAGTTTTCTAACCGATTAAATGAAAGCCGCGTGATATTGGAAGTATGCAAAAACACAAAAGGTTTACATTACCACCGAGCTTTAATGCCGCTTATAAAGTGGCTGATCCCAACATCGCTTTACAAGCATTTTCACAGAAAATAAAGGGGAGTAAATGACTACTTATTTTGTTACATGGGGTGCTGTGGCACTTTTGGCTATGGTTGCAAAGCAAACAGACTTTCAGTTTGGGGAAGAGCTATCCTATAGCAAGGTGAGGCATGCAACAACAGCTAAAATATTTTTCTTTCTGGCTTGCGCAGTTTTGGTTTTTGTTGGTGGCTGCCGATATTTTATTGGTGCTGATTATTATGCGTATTATACTTTTTATCGGGAATATGCAGAGTCATTTTTTGAAAGACTACGCGGATTTGATGAGCCCGGGCTGAGTTTCGTTTTTTGGTTGACTACTAAAGCTTGGAATGATGGCTTTGCTTGCATCTTTGTAGTAGATGCTATTATGATTTTGTTGGTGCTTAAGGTGTTGCGAGATAATACAGATAATATTGCAGTCGGAATTATTTTGTATGCCATGATTTGCTGGACCGGCACTTTTAACGGTATGCGGCAGGCATTAGCAGTTGCGGTTTTCTTTTGCGGCTTTCCCTACCTTCGAGACAAGAAAATCATAAAATTCGGCATCTTCGTATTTCTTGCCTTTCTTTGCCACAAATCTGCTCTGGTGATGGCATTGTTATATTTTGTGGTTCACCGAAAAATAGATGCAAAAAATATCATTATTTTAGCAATCGCATCCGTTGCGGTCATTTATTCATATGACAGGGTATTTGATTTTACCAATGAATTGTTGGATAAGGAGTTAGATACGGAGGGAGCGTATATTTCTCGTTCCGTAAATATATTAAGAGTGGCAGCTAATATGGCACCGGGCATCTATTTTGCAGCAAAGAACTGGAAGAGAGAAGCGGATGAAAGAAGCACATTTTATCTTAATTTACTAATCATTCACGGGTTGATTGCTATAGTTACACTTAATAGTGCATATTTGGCAAGGTTAAATATGTACACAGCGCCCTTTATAGTAATATCTATTTGCGAGTTAGTAAAGAGAGAAAAAGAAAACCGAACGATTACTGAAATTATTGCTATTATTTTATATTTTGCTTTCCAAACCTATCAAGTGTACAATAGTGTGGATTTAAGCCCATTCAAGTGGATTTGGGAAAGATAAACGAATATAAATTTTCAGGGAAGCTAATATAAAATGGGAGTTGTTATGAAGCCATTAATCAGTGTGATTGTACCGGTTTACAAAGTAGAGCAGTATATAGAACGTTGCATAGAAAGTATACTTCGGCAAACCTACAAAAATATTGAAATTATTTTAGTAGATGACGGTTCACCCGATGCTTGCGGTGTGATGTGTGATAAATACGCGGCGAAAGATAGTCGGATTCGGGTGATTCACAAAGAAAACGGCGGCCTTTCCAGCGCCAGAAATGCCGGAATGCAAACCGCAAAAGGAGAATATATCTGCTTTGTAGATAGTGATGATTGGTTAGATAAAACCTTTGTTGAGGTTTTAGAAGCACTATTAACCGAGAAACAAACTGATTTTTCTGCGTGTCGCTTTTGCGAGGTAATAGAGGGTAACCCGGTCCCGCAAAATAAAGCAAGCAAAGCACCACAGTTATTTGAAGAGAATTTAATGCGCAATGCCATTATTGATGATACTTATGCCGGCTTTGCCTGCAACAAACTGTTTAGGGCGGATATTATTCATGAAAACGGACTTCGGTTTGATGAAAAAATATTTAACGGAGAAGATTTACCCTTTACTATTGAATATTTAAAACACTGCAGGAAAGGGGCATATGTACCCTCTGAATTATATTTTTACAATATTCGCCCGCAAAGCATTACTACCAGCAGGCAGTTTTCCGAGAGGGCATATACCATTCTCTACGCAAGAGAAAAAGTGTTGGCAATGCTGGAGAAGTATGCTCCTGACTGCGTGGATATTGAAATGGCGGCATACCTTTCACATTTAATCAATCACTGCAAGGGGTTTCCGCAAAATCGAAGTGCAAGCTGTTTGCCATGGTGCATTTCAGTGGCATTTTTGGCAAAATATACAGAGGAAATAAATTATGAAAATAGGCAATATCACCTTCCACGGTGCGCATAATTACGGCTCGGTTTTGCAAGCATATGCGCTCAAAACCTTTGTGGAGAACTTAGCCGCAGAAAAGGGAACAGAGTGTGAATACAGCGTGCTGAATTTCAGAACCGATTTTCAAAAGGCGTTATATTCTCGCCCTGTGTTTAATTCACCAAAAAATGCATTAAAGCGCTTGATGTATCTTCCATACCAAAAGAAGCTGGATGTGCAAAACCAAAAGTTTGAGGCATTTATTGCCGAAAATCTCAATTTAAGCGAGGAGTTTTCTACAGAAAATGAATTGCCGGTTTTGGCAGATAATTGTGATGTGCTGCTCGCCGGCAGTGACCAGATTTGGAACATTCGCGCGCGTGATTTTTCATTTGCCTATTTGTTTGAAAACTGCACACCGAAAAAAGTGTCTTATGCAACAAGTTTGGGTCCGCTGGAAATTGACTGGTCACAGTATGATAAAGAGCGGTATGTGAATGCGTTAAAACAATTTACTTGCATTTCTGCAAGGGAGGAAAAAAGCAGACAGATGCTTGCGCAAATAGCACCTGAAACAGCAGTCGATGTATTAGTGGATCCCACTTTATTGTTAGATGTAAGCGAGTGGCGGCAGATTCAGTCGCAAATGAATGTAAATGGCGGCAAATATATCTTGTATTACTGTTTAGAGCCGACGAGGGAACATATTCGGTTAGCAAAGCTCCTTTCTAAAAAAATAGGCATGCCGGTAGTGGCAACGGCATATAGGGGAAAGAAAGATTATTTTAATCCGTTTGTAAAGCAGTACGATGCCGGACCAAGAGATTTTCTCTCACTGATTGACCATGCATCCATCGTGCTCACCTCTTCTTTTCACGGCACGGCGTTTTCACTGATTTACGGTAAACCGTTTTATGCGATAGACGGCATGAAGGATGGCAGAATCAGTAATATTCTTCGTTTGTCACATGCCGAGAGAAATGCTATTGCACTGAATGCGGCGGATTTTGAAAACGAACCGCAGGCGGCAGATATAAGGGCATGGATTAAAGAACAGCGAAAAACCAGCCAAGAGTATCTGACAGCAGCATTAGGTTTGTAAAAAAGGTTTAAAGGAAACTTTCAAATGGGTATGAATGAAAATATAAAAATCAGCGTTATTGTTGCAGTTTACAATACAGAACCTTTTTTAAAAAAATGTTTGGAGTCTATTACAGAGCAAACATATCATAACCTTGAAATCATCCTAATAGATGACGGTTCTACCGATTCTTCGCCTGCAATTTGTGATGCATATGCTGCGAAAGATTCACGCATTACCGTGAGCCACCATGAAAACAGGGGGCTTTCCGCAGCGCGCAATGAGGGAATTCGCATGGCAACAGCAGCCTACATTACTTTTGTAGATAGTGATGATTATATTGAGCCGGATACCTATGCATTGGTTGCTGAAGGGATTCAGCAATACACACCCGATTTGCTGTTTTTTCGGGAAAAGTCGGTTGATTTAAATGGAAAAACCATTTATGTGCATGGAGAAACACCTACCGGTGAAATTCAGCTAAAAGACAGTGCGTTTGCGCAGGAACGCATTATCGGGCAACAAATCAACGGCATGTGTGATAAAGTTTACCGCGCAGATATTCTCAAAAATGTACATTTTGAAGAGGGAAAAGTGCACGGTGAGGATTTTCTTTACAATATCACAGCTTTAAAACAGGTAAAAACGGCTGTTTTTATAGACAAAATACAATATAGCTATGTTACAAATCCAAATTCGGTAACACGCAGAAAGTTTACACCCGAGATTTTTAATCAAATGTATTTTAAAGATATGGTGGCAGAAGTTGCTGCCGAAAGCTTTCCGGATTATGCGGCGATTTGCCAAAAAAGGGCGTTTTTGGCAAGGTTGCACACATGCAGACCGATTTATAAAGAGCGTTTAGAGCAGCAGTATGCCGATAGGTTGGAAGAAATCAATCGCTATATGAAAGCAAAACATAGCGAAGTGGTTTTAAATAGGGTTGAGAGTACAGAATATTGGCTTTATTTTCACTCAAAGCCATTGTATAAAATATTCTTAAAAATTGTAGGAATGAGAAAACATTAAGGAAGGAAAAATTATGAAAATATTTGTTGTTGGTGCACATTTAGATGATATCGAGCTCGCCTGCGGCGGGACACTTGCCAAAGCTATTGAAGCGGGGCATGAGGTAAAGACTGTAATCATGAGTCAATCGGGCTATACCAATTTTGATGGCAAGCAGATGCGAAAAAACGATGATGCTGTTGCAGAAGGCACCAATGCTTTGCATGCATTAGGTGTTACGGATATTGAAATATTGGATTTTCCGACAAAAGACATTCCCTACCACTCCTCTGTGATTGAGGCAATTGATCAGCGTATTTCGGAATATGACCCGGATGTGATTTTTTGCCATCATCCTTTTGATACGCACCAGGCACATGTGGGCGTAAGCAAATCTACCATATCGGCAGCAAGGCGAAAAAACACCATTTTTATGTTTGAGCCGATTGCGCCTTCAGGAAGGAGTTATGTGCCGTTTAAACCGCAAATGTATGTGGATATCAGTGAAGTAATGGATAAAAAAATAGAGGCACTGAAACTGCACACAACCGAGTATCACAAATTTGGTGAAGAGTGGATTACCGGCGTTACCTGTCGCTGTGGTTTTAGAGGTTACGAAATCGGCACGAAGTATGCAGAAGCGTTTGAGGTGCTTCGTTGCGAATTAGACTTCGGAAAGAAGGGCTTATTATGATTATTACCATTCATCAGCCCGAGCATTTACCATGGCTTGGCTTTTTTAACAAGCTTTCTAAAGCAGAAATATTTGTGATTTTGGATAGCGTGCCTTACCGGAAGAATTATTTTCAAAATCGCAATAAGATTATTGGTTCTAACGGGGAACAGTATATCGGTATTCCGACTGTGAATGTAGGGCACATTGAAGGCACTATCGCCACTACAAAAATCGCGATAGACGGGAATGCAAAGTGGAAAACAAAATATTTGAACACAATTAGAATGAGTTATGGCAAGCACCCCTATTTTAATGAGGTGTTTCCGATTTTAGAAACCGCTATTATGATGGAGACCGATTTATTGGCGGATATCAATATTGCTATTTTCACTTCTTTTGCAGAAAAAATGGGCTTTAGTCCAAAATATGTACGCTCAAGCACATTAGATGTTAGTGGCGCAAAATCAGACTTAATTTTAGATATATGTAAGAATTTGAAGGCAGATACCTACATTGCGGGTCCCAGCGGCAGAGATTATTTAGATATGCAGAGCTTTCGCAATGCGGGAATTAGGGTTGTGTTTAATGATTACAAACATCCCGAATATCCGCAAAGAAAAACAGAAACATTTGTGCCGTATATGTCTGCATTAGATTTATTGATGAATTGCGGCTTTGAAGAGGGCAGAAGAATTATCCTTGAGGGCAACGAAGGCGTTAGCGAGGAATAACAATCGAAATGAACATATTAATTATTTCACATTTTTATGAGAAGGATGGTGTAATGGGTTCCGTTCGGTGGACAAGTTTTGCACACCGCTTGGCAAAAAAGCATAATGTGTTTGTTGCGACTCATGATGACGGTGTTGCATCATTAGCAGTAGAACCGAGTAATGGAATCACAGTATTAAAGATTGATAATGAGTGTAATTATGTTAAGCGGGGTAAAAACAAAGTTGCACCCCAAAAAACACAAGAAAAACTCGTTTTAGAATCCGTAGAGGCAAAAAAGCAACCGTCAAGTTTAAAAAACATTTTGCGCACATCGTTATATATGGAGAGCATGCGCTTTTCTGCCAAAAAAAATGCATCTCATATTATGCAATATCTTACACAAAACAGTATTCATATAGACTGTGTTATCAGCACTTCGCGCCCGTTTATTGATTGTTTCATAGGATATTATATAGCAAAAAGAATGCATAGCCCGTGGATTTTAGACCAGCGCGATTTAGCTTATAACGACGGTGATTCTGATTTTACAATGAAAGCTTACTGCCGCTGGTTTAAGAGAATGGAACCAAAGGTTTCGGCATTTACTTTGGTTTCTTACGGTA
>ONWY01000022.1 GCA_900321665.1 uncultured Eubacteriales bacterium | reverse complement strand
CTCCGTGCTTGATTTTCTCAGAAAGCCCTCCGGGTTTATGATTGCCGTTGTCGTTCCGATGATTATCTTCTTTATCTACGAATTAGTCAGATTTATTACCAACTTCTTAAACTATAACAAAGAGAAGCAGAAGGAAGCAGCACTCGCTGCTGCAAAAGAGCTGATGGGCGACGATGCTTCAGATAGCTCCGGATTATCTGAAGAACAAAAAGCCCAGGCAATCCTCGACTTCCTGGAGAAGCAGAAGGCGGAGAAGGGGGCAGCGCCTCCCGAAGCGCCGGCAGCAGACCCGGTAGTGGCACAGGCAGAGCCGACACAGGCGGCGGAACAACCGCAGCCCGCGCCGGAGCAGCCGGAGCCTGCAGAGGAAAGCAAGCAAGCGGAAGAAGCCGAACAGCCTGCTACGGCAGATGGCACAGAGGCTGTTACTGAACCGGAGCAGGAAACAGCGGTTTCGGAAGCGACAGAGGACTAATAGAATAATTGTATTAAAAATATAAATATTAAATTAGTTTCACCATATCGGTAAACCGGCTGCTAATCGGCAGTAGCGGCCGGAGCCGTTTGGTTAAGAGCAAACGGCGTTTGCTTTTAACAGTGATATTCGCCTTCGGCGAGTGATATTGCAGCGCAGTGATATTTGCGCAAGGCGCAAGTGATATTTTTGCTGCGCAAAAGTGAAGGGCGGGGCACCCGCACCCGATGATAGACACACATCTGTTTTTAAAGAATTTTTTAAAATTTTTAGCGAGGGGAGAAAACCCGTGGATACAGTATTTAGTTTTTTATTTGAGTTTCTCGGTCAATTCTTCGGCAGCATTTGGAACGGCTTAAAAGGGCTGGTTGTCGGCATTGGCAGAGCTTTTGACTTCACAAAATACATTGATATTATCAAAAACAGCGGTTCTGCAGGCATGGGCTGGGGAGTAGGTATTTTCTTCTTCCTGTTGATTCTTGCGCTGCTTGTTTTCATCATCATCCTGATTGTTAAAGCGATTAAAAAATCCCTTAAAAACAAGTCCAAAAAAGCTGACCAGGCAACTCTTGTCGAAGAGGTAAATGCTCTTAACAAAGAGGTTATGAAATTAAACCTTGAGAAGGATAAAATCCTCTCGATGAAGGTTTCCCAAATCGGCTTGAATCCCAACGAGATTGCCGAGCTGACCGGTGAGGAGATGGAAACACTCAACGGTAAAAACGGCGAGGATGACCTCGAGGGCGGCAGCCGCTTCTACAAGCTGACTAAGGTTGACGAGAGAATGGCAGACCATGTTGACCCCGAGTTCGACAAGACCATTTCTCTGCCGGAGATTTGCGAGAGATTCCGCAACTTCGCCTGCTCGAGAATGGGGCTGTTTTATGAGATTAAAATCATTCGCTTGTTCTTATCATCCTTTGCTTCCACAAGGCTGTTGATTTTACAAGGTATTTCCGGTACAGGTAAAACCTCACTGCCGTATGCCTTCGGTAAGTTTATTTATAACGATGCCGTTATCGCTTCGGTGCAGCCGTCCTGGCGTGACCGTTCCGAGCTGTTCGGTTACTTCAACGAATTTACCAAGCGCTACAATGAAACCGACCTTTTGGAGAAGATGTACGAAGCTACCTACACCGAGGTTCCCTATGTCGTGATTCTCGACGAAATGAACATCGCGCGTGTCGAGTATTACTTCGCTGAGATGCTTTCCATTTTGGAAATGCCCTCAAGAGACGAGTGGATTGTTGACCTTGTTCCCTCTGTTTGGGATTCCGACCCGAAGCATTTGACCGATGGCAAGCTGACCCTGCCGACAAATATGTGGTACATAGGCACAGCGAATAACGACGACTCGACCTTCGCCATCACCGATAAGGTGTATGACCGTGCGATGCCGATTGATATTAACACCAAGGGTACTCCCTTTGATGCTCCCGATACCGAGCCGCTTCATCTCTCCGCAGTTTATCTTGAGGAATTGCTCGATGCAGCGAAGGAAGCAAACAAGGTATCCAAAGAAAACCTGCACAAGATTGAAATGCTGGATGACTATGTTATCGAGCACTTCCGCTTGGCTTTCGGTAACCGTATTGTCAAGCAGCTGCGTGACTTTGTTCCGGCATATGTCGGCTGCGGCGGTACCGAGGTTGACGGTATCGACTACGTGCTCGCCAAGAAGGTGCTCAGAAAGTTTGAGCAGTTGAACCTCTCCTTTATCCGCGATGAGATTGATGGCCTTTGCGATTATCTCGACGAGCTGTGGGGCGAGGAAAACATGGGCGAGTGCAAAGAGTACCTGCGCAGGTTGCAGAAGCTTGTTTAATGCTCTCTTTGCGATTAATTAACCGCAATTGGTATACCGTTCAATTTGCCCGCTTCTCGGCGCCCCTTGATGAGGGGAGCTGTCGCCAAAGGCGACTGAGGGGTAGAAAACATGATAGAATACAATCAAAATAAAATCTTCCGTTCCAGAGAGTTAAGAAAAAATATGACTCCCGGTGAAAAGAAGTTATGGCATTTGTATTTAAAACATTATCCCTTAAAGTTTCAGCGGCAAAAGATAATCGGCGAATACATTGCTGATTTCTATTGTGCAAAGGCACACTTAATTATCGAGGTGGATGGTGAAAGCCATGATACGATTCAGAATATCATCCGCGATAAAGCACGAACAAAAGCATTAGCAAAATATCACTTGCGCATTTTGCGCATTTCAAATGAAAAAATCAAAACTCATTTTTACGAAGTTTGTGAATATATAGACAAGGTTGTTCAATTTGAAACAGGCAGTAGGATTTAGTTAAAATATCTACCCCTCTGTCACTTCGTGACATCTCCCCTCGTCAAGGGGCGACAAGAAGAGGGCAAATTGAACATCATATTCACAACCGTGTTGACAATTAAAATAAGGAGGTGGGATGACTTATGGAACAGATGGAAAAATATTACCGCGTTTATGCACAGTTTAAAGAGGGCATAGACCAGATTGATTCCCACCGCTATATGACTGCTGCGCAAACACTTGCGGATGTCGGCAAGGATTCCCATATCGGTAAGGTTTACTACAGAGTGGTTGACCTGGATTGGGTTGAAGCGATTGAAAGCACCCTTGTTTACATTGATAAAGCGATTCGAGAGCAGCGCCGTTTCATCGAGGTTACCGAAGAGGTTGTGCCGATTGAAAAAGCAAGAAACATCACCACCGAATCGGTGCGCCACTTAGCGCAGCATACCAATTTGATTGCGCGCGTGGAGGGCAGCGATGTTACCCCGGAGCGCATTCTCAACATTCAGCGTGAAGAGAGCTTCGCGATTTATGAAAACCGCTTCTTGTACACGCTTTTGCAAAAGCTTGCTTACTTTGTGGGCTTGCGCTACAAGGCATTGAGCGATGCGCCCAACGACTCTTTCTCAAAGGTGCAGCTGCACAGAGATTTCCAGGTGTTTGATGAGAAAATTGAGTATGACCTCTCCTTCTCCATTGAATCCCATACCAATACAAAGGTTGATTTGAATGCCGATGTCAGCACCCTTTCGGGTTACGAGCGCGTGCTGAGAATCAGAACCGTTCTCGGTGATTTTCTCTCCACGCCGCTGATGCGCGAGCTGACCGGCTGCGAGCCGGTGCGCCCGCCGATTCTGCACACCAACCTGATGACCAAAAATCCGAACTTTAAAAAGAGCTTGGATTTGTGGAACTACATCGAGACCTATACAAAGCCCGGCTATCAGGCAGCCGGCAATGAGTTTGACGGTGTGCTCGCAGACCACTTCAAGAGCGCGATTTACGATACGGTTGTGCTCCAGCAGTTTGCCATCGAGCTTTGCTCCAACCCCGATTTGGAGGAGCAGCTCCGGGAGGACTACGAGGAGGCAAAGCGCGCCGAGGAGGAAGCGCGCAAGAGTGCCGAGGAGGAGAAATTCCGCCTGTATGAGCAGCGCGCCGAGCTTGCCGTGCTCCAAGAGCGCGATGCACTCAGAGAAGAGATTGAGGGGCTCGACCGCGAGATTAAATCCCTCAAAAAAGAGGTTGCCGACTTAACGGTTGACAACGAGAATAAAGAAAGAAAAATTCAGCGCTTAACTTCCGAGGTCAAGCACCTTGAAAAGGAAGTCAGCGATAGAGATACCCGCATCCTCAATATGCAGCTCGAGCTCGACCGCAAGACCAGCGAGTTAGAAGCTGCCAAGAACGAGGCGGAAAAATACAAGGCGAAGTTCCAAGAGAGCGAAGCGAAGGTAGCAGAGCTTGAGGCGAAGATTCCCGCGCTCGAGCAAAAGATTGCAGCGCTCGAAACAGAGCTTGCAGCAGCGGCAGCAACCATTGCGGCGCTGACAGCCGATGTCGCGGCAAAGAAAGCCGAGATAGAGCAGAAAAATGCAGAAATTGCTTCTTTAAATGCGACTATCGAAAGCTTGCAAAGCGATATTGCAGCGATGGGAGAGCAGATTGCCTCCCTGCAAGCGACAGTGGCGGCGCACGAGCAAACCATCGCCTCCATGAATGCCGATATCGCAGCAAAAGCAGAGCAAATCGCGGCGAACGAAGCCGAGCTTGCGCAAAAGGCACAGTCTATTGCCGCCTTAGAAGCCGATGTGGCTGACAAGGCAAATGCCATTACAGCATTAAATAACACGGTTGCCGAGAAGGCGGCGCAAATTGAAACACAGCAGGCGGCGCTTGCCGAGAGCGACCGGCAGCTCGAGCAGAAGGCGCAAGCCATCGCAGCACTCGAGAGCGATGTGGCAGCCGGCAAAGCAACCATCGCGGCGCGCGAGGAAACCATCGGCGCCAAGGATGCCGAGATTGCGGCGCGCGAGGGCGATATTGCCAAGCTGCAGCAGGATCTGGAAGCCGGCAATGCTGCCCATGCAGCAGCTTTAGAAGCACAAAAGGCGCAGGCACTTGCAGACAAAGACGCTGCCGTGGCAGCGGCAAGGCGCGAGGAGCTTGCAAACTATAAAAAGAAGATAGCAGATATCCAAGCCTCTGCCAAGAGCACCATTGCTGCAGCAACACTTGCAGCGCAGGCTGCCGCAAAGGCAAAGGCAGGTTCCTATAAAAATAGCAAAACTTTAGAAAATGGCTTAAGTACAGATACCTTCAGAGCACTTGTCAGGGCAGCGTGCGCAGTGCAAAAGGGTGCGCCGAGCGGCAAAGCAAGTGTAATGGTGGATGACTTTACAGCCGACACCGCCGCCCTTGCGGAGAAATACGGCATTGCCGTGCTCCACTTGGCACCTGCGGCAGGTAAGTTTGAAAAATCCGCTACACCGCACGATGCTTTGCAGGCGATTACCCCGGCACTCGAAGCGGGTGATGACATCTATTTTCTCGCTTCAAGCGAGAAAAAAACCGGCGCGATGGCTACCGTCGCTATGGCGGCAGCCGAAGCGGAGAGCGCAGTGCAAAGCTTTGATACCGCGGCGCTCACCGGCAGTGCCATCGGCTATGCACTCGGCATCCGGCACCTCAGCGCGCTGGGCGAGAGCCGAGAGCAAATCATCGCTAAGCGGCTGTGCGCAGTAACCTATTTAGATAAGAGCGCTCTCGGTATGGTGGTCAAGGGCAAATTTAAGAAAATTTCCAAGACCGATGATATCAATTTGCCGCTGGCATTAGAGTACCAATTCGGCGATTGCGACAAGCGCTTTGCCTTTGTGCTCTATCACGGCTACAGTGCCGATGAAATCAAAGAGTTCACCGATTCCCTCAAAGCGGAAAACGAGTTTGAGGAGGTTATCGCGGAGCCGACTGCCGATGTCAATTTGAAGGCAATCGGCGCAAGGAGCGCAACGGTTTACTATTTCGATTAAGCCAAAGGCGCTAAAACCATTCACTTCACAGGAGCAAACCATGCAGCAAAAAGAGCAACAACAATTTGATAGAGATGCTCAACGGAAGGCGCTGATATGGAACGGTATCGTTCTGTTCGTCATTCTTATCGGCATTATCTTAGCGGTTTTTGCGTGGTTTGCGCAGATGAATGATAAGGCGCAGGCAAACGGCATTTCCGTCATTTCCAATGATAATTTAGATATTCAGTTTAATACCTACCCGGGCATATTACAAAGCAACGGCAACATTGTGTATGATGAGCAACCGCTCAAAAATCTCAACAATCCGAATTTTGATGAGGATAGCAATATTTTCTCGATGTACCCGGGTGAAAGAAAATATTTTAAAACGGTCATTTCCAACAACGAGCTCTCGCCCTATACCGGCACCTTTGTGCTGCAGTCTTTGCTTGTGAACAAAAAGCTTGTGACAACGCGCGAGAAAACCTGCTTAACCTTCGGCTCCAACTTAGAGGGCGGTACCTACCAGCAATCCTTTGATTTAAGCAATGCGCAACCGTATTATGAAAGCGGTGTTTTGAGCGATACCTTTAATCTTGTCGGCACACAGCCGATTTATGAGAAGCTGACATTGCCTGCGGCAACCGAAACCGGCGGCAACAGAAGCGCAAACCCGGTGGTTGTTTATTGGTATGTACTGCTGAACGGTGACGCGGTCGGTAACGAGGTCATGGGCGAGCAGATGATGAAATTACAAAATATTAAGTTTATAGCAACAGGTTCATGAGAACAGCATGAGAACAGTTAGAAAAGTTATCAGTATATTTTCCACGGTGCTTTTGGTGCTTGCCACGGTGGTGGTCGCATTTGTGTTTGTGCTTCGCTTGAGCGGGGCAAGGCCGCAGTTTTTCGGCTACTATACCTTTAATGTTGCCTCCGATTCGATGACACCGATGTTAAAAGTCGGTGATGTCATTCTCGTGAAAGCGTGCGAAGGCAGCGAGGTGCACAAGGGCGATGTTATCACTTACCACGGCACGGCGGGCGAGCTTGCCGGCAAGGACATCACCCACAAGGTGATAGAGGAGCCGGTCACGGATACCGGCGGCACCATCCGCATTCAAACGCAGGGTATTAAGCCCGGCGCGATAAAAGACCCGGTGTTTACCGGCGAGCAGGTGATTGGCAAGTATGTTTGCACCCTGCATGTGCTCAGCTTCGCCTTTAACCTTTTTAAGCAGTGGTACGGGCTGTTGATTTTCCTCGCAGTCATCTTTGTGCTGATGGGCATTGAAATTTACAACCTTGCCAAGCTCTCGAAAAAGGCGGAAAAGATAGAGCCGCTTACCGAGGAGCAGCTTAAGCAAATTTTAAAGGAAGCGGAGCAAAAAAAGCGAGCGGAGCAGCAGGCGCCTGATGCCGATGAAAAGGCACCCGGCGATACACAAGCTCGTTAGCTTCCCGCAAAGCAATCAATAAATTCTTCGGTGAGAGTCGCCGGAAATAAAACCATTCAATCATTCACTTTAGCTATGAAAGGGTAATTTTTTTGGAGAGAAAAATGTTAAAACGCGGTTCCAAAAAACTGAATAGCAAGCAGAAAACGATTGCACTCATTGCATTGATTGTGACCGTGTTCCTCGCAATTTGCATTACCTTTGCCTGGTACACCAACCGCATCAATGTGATGAACGGTAAGTTTTCGCTTGGTTCGTTTGCGTACGATGTCACTCTATTTGATGTGGAGGGGACAACCGCAACGCAATTAAATACCAAGCACTATTCACAAGAGGATGAAGACGCGTGGTCTCTGAGCTCGCACGAAATCAATATGGGCTCGGATTCGGTAAAGTATCAAATCATTAAGGTGAAGAACAATTCGGGCTTTGATATTAAGGCATACGAATACTTGACCTATAACCAAATGAGCGCTGAGCAGACCGCGCTGGCAAACTATTTCTACTTTAAGCCTTATGTGCTGAATATCTCCGGCGATGTCGATGAAACCGCGATTAGTAATTACCTTTCTACATATACCTTCCCGAGTGCTTCGGACATTGCCTCTCCCAATGGCGAAGTGACCTTCGGTACCATCAAAAACAATGCGGTAGCCTTAGAAAAGGGCACCGTTGAAAATGCAGAGGTTTCCTATTACCTGATTGCTTATTGTGTAACGGGGCTTCCCAATGAAATGCTCACCGGCTCTTACCAGGGCAAGACGGTGGATGTCAACCCCATTGTCACCATCGGTCAGGCAAACGGACCGGTGCCGCAGACCACCTCCTCCGCGAAGGTGCTGTATGCCGACTCTTGGCAGGCACTCAGAAGCGCTATTGCTTCCGCCAACAGCGGTGATACGATTTACTTAACCAGAAACATTGAGAGCCCTGTCGGCACCAATCTCTCCATGACCAACGGTGTCAACCTCAACCTCAATTCCTATAACCTGATTATCCACGGCGACTTAGTCTTTAATTACAAGGTGACCGAGGAGAGGAGATTGACCGTTCCGGTATCCTCAAGGCTGTATGTGGACGGCGATATGTATATCACCAACTTAGGTCCCTTCAGCATCAACAGCACAAACTCCGCCCAAAATGTCTTCATCGGTAAGGTAGAAGAGGGCGTGGTCACCGGCGGTAATATCTATGCAAACTGCGGACTTTCCGTGACCGATACCACCGACAGCATCAGCGGCACGGTGGATGACGAGACCTACTTGCAATACATTGTAGCAGATGAAAATTCCGGTCTTATCCTGAATAACATTCGCCTGCGCAAGGCGGATGCCGAGAGCGATAATGTAGCGGCGGACATCACTGTTACCGGTTCCGATACCATGGTAAAGGTGGGCGCAGGCAGTGTGCTCAACTCTATCGTTTTGCCGACCGGCAAAGCTATCAGCGATGTGTATGTGGTCAACTACGGCGAGGTTGACAGCATTGACCTTTCCAACATGGAATATAACGGTAAGTCCTATAAAGTCAGCGCCTATGTAAAGAATTTCAACACAGTCAATTCTCTTTCCCTGAAAACCGGCGCAAGCGGTGCAAAGGGTATTGAAACCGCCGGCAGAGAGGTCTTTAACACCAGAGTCATTAACGGCGACGGTGCCGTGACCACCTTTAGCGGCAACTATAACTCCAATTATTTTGAAGAAATCGATATCGAGCCCTTTAACCAGACGACGGAAGATTCCTATGTGAAGGAAAATGACAGGCTCACCGGTGTTTACACCGTTTACTTAAAGAATGTTGCCGCCAACAGCGGCGCCAATGCGGAATCCATCACGAGCTTGTTTGCAGCGCAAGGCTACAACCCGGCAAACTGCTCGAGATTAAGAATTGTTACCACCAATTCCATTAAATTGAAGCAGGCACAGTTTGAAAATATCAGAGACAATTTCTCTTCACTGCAGGCATTGGATTTATCCAGCGCGGCAGTGGCAAATGCGGAAATTCCCGCCAATGCGCTCAATGCAACCTTGGCTTCGGCAGCAGTGACTAATCTGGAAGAGGTCACCCTGCCCTTTACAAGCGTCGGTATCGGCGACAATGCCTTCAAGGGCACCAAGATTAAAGAAATTACTATCGGCAGCAATGTCACCTCCATCGGTACGGATGCCTTTAATGTGGATGACAGTGTCAGCTTAGAGGTCATTTGGGACGGTGCGGATTCCATCCCCAACACCTTCTTGACCGGCTTTGATGTCAACAAAACCATTATCTTTATGGAGGAATCGCTCGCGCAGTTATCCATGTCACTCGGTTATAGTGATGCATGGAAGCTCAATATGTACGAGTTTTATGATTTCAAAGCCGATAGCAATGCCTATTACTGCAAATATTCCAGAGACGGTTCTACCACCACCGGTTGCGAGATTATCTACTACGCAGGTACTATTGAATCTAAGGCAGGCGGAGATTTAGTGCCCGAAAGCCTGAATGACGGTAGCGGTAACTACTCGGTAGTTGCCATCAAGCGCCAGGCGTTTAAAAAGGCGATCGCTAAGGCAGGCGGCGGCACGACCGCGAGAGTAGATATTGATTTAAGCACCTGTACCACTGTCGGCGACAGCGCCTTTGAGGGTAGCTCCGGCGCACCGTTGCGTGTCGGCACGCTCAGCCTCGGTATGGTGCATAACATCGGTAAAAACGCCTTTAAGTATAACGATATTGAATACAGCGATGCAAGACCCGGCAGCTTCGCAGGTATGTCGGCACTCGGCGCCTATGCGTTCCAAAATGCAAAGGTTGCCGGCGGTATTTTAGACCTGCACGGCTCCAACGAACGCTATAGTGCAGACGACAGTGTGCTTGTATCTTTTGAGATGAACGGCGCATATGCCGGCAATACCGATACCGGCAATGCGGTATTGGATTTAAGAAATATCGGCACCATTCACTCCAACTTTGCTAATAACGCTATTTTGAAATGCGATATTCGCTTGGATGGCGTGGAATCCATCGCATCCAATGCTTTTGACGGTGCCATTCAAGGCAACTCGGCGCATACGAATGTGGTAGATGCACGAAATGTCAGAGCAATCGGTCAAGAAGCCTTCAAGGGCATTGAATGTAATACCTTCTACCTTGGCACGCGCTCTACTGATTTGGATGCGGATGGCTACACGGCATACATCTCCATTATGGCGCAATGAATAACATGCGCAGGGTACTGGAAAAAGATTATGGATACACGGAAGAGGGGATCCAGGGGCTGATCAATGAAGCAACAAAAAATGGCTGGCCTGCAAGCCAGCCGAGCCCGTCTCCGAGCTAATGA
>ONWY01000223.1 GCA_900321665.1 uncultured Eubacteriales bacterium | reverse complement strand
AGCTGCGGGTTGACAATTTTTTCAAACAGCGCCTTGGTAGCCTCGACAATGAGCTTTGAAGAGGCGGTAAACCTGCCGATATTTTCCGAGCCGTGCGCCTGCTTGGGTACCCTCCTGCCGTAGCGGTCGGTTTCAAGCGTGCCCCGATATGCCCGATTTTCGATATCGTAGCCGACGGTTAAGACAATTTGGTCGGTCACGATGCGCTTTTCCACCAGCTCGAGCGCCAACAGCTCCGCCATCTCGCGGGTGACAAGCTTGGCTTTTTCAAAATCATAGGCACACGGCAGCACCTGCCCGGCGCTGACAGACTGCCCCTCCGGCTCATAGGCTTTGATTTCCTTTATCGTGCAAGGCTCCCACCCCCACGCGTGGTCAATGAGCAGCTCCGCATTAATGCCAAACTCCCGATAGAGCGCTTCCTCGTTATTCACCGAGCAGCGCGCAATATCGCCCATGGTGTAAATACCAAGCTTTTCCAGCCGCTTGGCAATCCCTTTGCCGATACGCCAAAAATCCGTTATCGGTCGGTGTGCCCACAGCTGCTCGCGGTAGCTTTGCTCGCTTAAGTGCGCAATGCGCGCACCGGAGGCATCCGCAGGGATATGCTTTGCGACAATATCCATCGCGATTTTGCAAAGGTACAGGTTGGTACCGATGCCTGCAGTGGCAGTGATACCGGTCTCGCGCAGCACGGCTTGCATCATCGCCTGCGCAAGCTCGCGCGCCGTCATCCCATAGGTCTTTAAATAATTGGTCGCATCAATAAATACTTCATCGATAGAATAGACATGGATATCCTCCGGCGCGATGTATTTTAAATAAATACCGTATATCTTTTTGCTGATTTCCATGTAGTGTGCCATCTGCGGCGGCGCCACAATGTAATCCACCGCAAGCGCCGGATTGCGCTGTAGCTGCACCGCATCGCTCGAGGCTTCCTCAAGGCACTCCCTGCCGCAGGCTTGCGCGCGCAGGCTGTTGACCTGCTTAACGCGCTGTACCACCTCAAACAGTCTTGCCCTGCCGGAGATGCCATAGCTTTTTAGAGAAGGAGAAACCGCCAGGCAAATGGTTTTTTCGGTGCGGCTGCTGTCCGCTACCACCAAATTGGTGCGCAGCGGGTCAAGCCCGCGCTCGACACACTCGACCGAAGCATAAAACGATTTTAAATCAATGGCAATGTATTGCTTAGGTGCCAAGCGCTCCCCTCCTTTGCTCTCATATACTATTATACCATAATTTCACAGCGAGAGACAGATTTTTTGCCCTTTTTTCGGAAACGAAAGCACCGGTAATTGTATTTTTTGCTTTTTTCTTGTATAATAGTAATATTATATCAATGGGGAGAACCGCTTATGGCAACAGATTTTAAAAAAGAAGCCGAGCACAACACCTCCGCCTTTGTGCTCCTTTCGGACTATGTGCCCGGCATCGTGCAGGAAATACGCTATTTTTCCACCTACAACTTTGTGGGTGACAGGATTGACGGCTACGAGGAGCCCTGCGCACTGCTGACAAAGGAAGCGGCACGCGCGCTCAAAGCTGTCGCCAACGAAGCGAATGTGATGGGCTACCGCCTGAAAATTTTTGATGCCTATCGCCCGGCGAAGGCGGTCAAGCACTTTGTGCTGTGGGGCATTGAAGACTTAGACCAGCGCATGAAGCCCTATTTCTACCCTCAGCTTGAAAAGCAGGAGCTTTTTATAAAAGGATACATTGCCGCAAGATCAAGCCACAGCAGGGGAAGCGCCATAGACCTCACCCTTTTTAACATGCAGACCGGCAAAGGGGTGGACATGGGAAGTCCGTTTGATCTTTTCAGCCCTGTGTCACACCCGGACTGCAAGGACATCACACAGGAGCAGTACGAAAACCGTATGATCCTGCGCTCGGCAATGATCCGGGGAGGCTTTGAGCCGATAGATTGTGAATGGTGGCATTTTATGCTGGCAGATGAGCCGTATCCGGACACCTACTTTGAGTTTCCCGTATCGTCCTCATATCTTAAAAAATAAGCAAAGACCGTCTGTGCTTTTGCGGCACAGGCGATCTTTTTTTTTGCAGATGTTTTACATCAGAGGAGCAAAGATCTTCAGTATCCTTCCACGTATCTTTGTACCCAGCTTTTCTTTTCTTATTGTCTTTAAGGTCACGGCACGGCATTTGAGCAGGGTCTGCTGGAAATCCTCCTCGATCTGTTTTATGCACTGTGTGCGGTACAGGTAGGTGGCGCACTCAAAATGGTGGTAAAGACTGCGGTAATCGAGATTAACAGTGCCGACGGTGGCGGCTTTGTCATCCGACACAAACACTTTGGAATGGACGAAACCGGGCACATATTCAAAGATCTTCACCCCGCCCTGGATCAGCTGGGTGTAATAGGATCTTGTGATTCTCCATACAAGCTTCTTGTCGGGAATGCCGGGTGTCATGATTCTCACATCCACGCCATGCTTTGCGGCAAGGATGAGCGCATTGATGAATTCCGTATCGATGATGAGATACGGTGTGTAGATGTAGCAGTAATCATTGGCCTGATTGAGAATGCCCATGTAGATGTTCTGGGCGGTGATTTCATCATCCAGCGGTGTTTCGCCATACGGGGCAATATATCCGTCCGCTTCCCCGGGCAGCGGCACCTCGGCGCGGAACACTTCGAAATTGACATCCTTGTCTTTGCTCAAAGCGTTCCAATGGGTCAGGAACATGACCGTATAAGACCATACCGCCTCACCCGTAATGCGGATGATATTGTCTTTCCAGTGACCGTGCTTGACCTTGACATTGATATATTCGTCAGCCAGATTGACACCGCCGCTGAAGGCGACTTTGCCGTCGATGACCATGATCTTGCGGTGATCGCGGTGATTCATGATGATGCCGATAATCGGATTGATGCGGTTGAAGGGAATGCATTTGATGCCTTTTTCCTCAAGCGTTTCCGCATATTTCGCAGACAGTGTCATAAAGGAGCCGAGGTCATCATACATGACACGCACATCCAGACCGGCCTGCGCTTTCTGCTCAAGAATATCAAGC
>ONWY01000244.1 GCA_900321665.1 uncultured Eubacteriales bacterium | reverse complement strand
CTCAGCGCCACGCACCCGCTAAAGGCGCCCGCGCCGATGGTTTTCACGGCTTTGCCGCTATCGGCAAAGGAAATGCCTGCCAGTGCTCTGCACTCGCTGAAAGCCTCCTCGCCAAGCTCCGCTAAGGTGGCGGGAAATCCGCTTGCCGTGCCGCTTTGCGCACCGCCAAGCCTTGTGGTAACGGTTGTCAGCGCCGTGCAAAACTCAAAAGCCTTTGCCCCGATGCGCGCGGTGCCCTCCACTCTCGCACCGTATTCGCCGCTGTGCATTTCGCTAAAGGTGATGCTCTCAAGCGCGTCGCACTGTGCAAAGCAGCTCTCGGGAATTTCCTTTAGCGCATACGGCAGCACCGCCGCGCGCAAGCCGCTGCGCGCAAAAGCGCTCTGCCCCAAAGCGGTAATGCGGCTCAAATCCGCACTCTCCAGGTGAGCGCAATCCGCAAAGGCAAAAGCACCGATATACCGCAGCCCACCGGGTAAGGAAAGCGCCCTCACCGCACCGGCAGACGCTGCCCACGGCGCCGGGTTCTCGGCACTGTAATCAGGCATTGCCGCACCGCTGCCGCTGATGGTTAAGCGACCGGTGGTATCTAATGTCCACGATAAATCCTCGCTGATTTGCCCGCTGCTTGCCGCCACCGCGCCGAAGCACAGCGCGCTGCAAAGCAACACCACAGCTAAAAGAAGGCTTATGCTCTTTTTTAACATCTTCATCACCAACAATCAAAAGAGTATCTTATAGTTATTTTTATTATATCATATCTTAAAATATAAGTGCAAGCTATTTACAAAAAATGCGATTTCGGCTATAATCTGATTATATAAGTATATTTAATTTTCACCATTTTTACAAGGTCAGGTGCGTTATGTTTACCTATTCATTTGAAAGCAAAGAAACCAAGAGCTTGTACCTGCAGCTCTATGCCTTTATCAAAGCCGACATTCTCGGCGGCAGGCTGCAAGCAGGCGCGCGGCTTCCCTCGAAGCGCGCCGCTGCCAAAAATTTAGGGGTGAGTGTCATCACGGTTGAAAATGCCTATGCCGCGCTGCAAAGCGAGGGCTATGTGTATTCCCTGCCCAAAAAGGGCTACTATGTCAGCGAAATTGCGGCACTGTTCCCCGCTGCCGCCAAGCCGCTACCCGCCGTGCAGGAAGCACCGCGCGAAACCGACCCCGCCTACCGCTACAGCTTTGCGGCAAACGGTATCATCCCCGAAAACTTCCCCTTCTCCATTTGGGCACGGCTGATGCGCGAAACCCTAAACACAGCCAGGGCGGAGGTAAGCGCAGCGCCTCCCAGCGGCGGGCTGACTATCCTCAAGGAGGCAATTTGTGCCCATGTAAAGCAATTTCGCGGCATGGAGGTCACGCCCGCACAGGTCATCATCGGCGCCGGAACGGAATACCTTTACTCGCTTATCATTCAACTGCTGGGCGGTGAAAAGACCTATGCCGTGCCGAATCCCGGCTATGCGAAGCTTGCGAGGATATATGAAAGTGTCGGCGTAAAGTGCGCCTATGTCAGCGAGGATGCACAGGGAATGGATATTGCTTCTCTCGCGCACTCCGGCGCACACATTGCCCATGTATCCCCCGCCCATCACTTTCCGAGCGGCACGGTGATGAGCATTTCGCGCCGCCACGAGCTGCTCAATTGGGCAGCGCAAAGCGAGGAGCGCTATATTATTGAGGATGATTATGACTCTGAATTTCGCCTCTCCGGCAGACCGCTCCCCGCGCTGCAAAGCCTTGACAGCGCCGGAAAGGTAATTTATGTAAACACCTTCACCAAGAGCCTTTCGCCGACCATTCGCATCAGCTACATGGTGCTGCCGCGCGCGCTCACCGGGCGCTTTTATGAAAGGCTCGGTTTTTACTCGAGCACGGTTTCCAGCTTCGAGCAATATACCCTCGCGCAGTTTATCCGCCGCGGGTATTTTGAAAAGCACATCAACCGCATGCGCAATTATTACAGAAAAATCCGCAACTGCCTGCTGGAAGCCATCCAAAGCAGCGCGCTTGCCGCCCTTGCGCGCGTTTCCGAGGAGGAGGCGGGGCTGCACTTTTTGCTGCACCTGCGCACCGATGCGGCGGATGCCGATTTGAAGCAACAAGCGGCGCTGGCAGGCACCGAAATCCGCTTTCTTTCGGAATACTACCGCCACACATCACCCGCTATCCCCGCGCATATTTTGGTGGTCAACTACTCCACCCTGCGCATGGAGGATATTCCCGCTGCGGTGAAAGCGCTTGAAAAGGTGATTTGTGAATCAAATTCTAATTTAGCAGAGCTAAATTAGAATTTGAACGCTCGTTTCACTCGCTGAAATAAGAAATAAAAAAGAAGAAAGAAGAATAGTGGGCGAGGCACTCGCACTCGTTCCGCTACGCTCTATTAGTTATTGATGAATGTATATTGGATGTTCAATTTGACCTCTTCTTGGCGCCCCTTGATGAGGGGAGCTGTCACGAAGTGACTGAGGGGTAGACAGATTAGCCGAATGTAAATATGATGTTCAATTTGACCTCTTCTCGGCGCCCCTTGATGAGGGGAGCTGTCGCCAAAGGCGACTGAGGGGTAGACTTTTTCAATCAAGTGCGGGTGTCCCGCCCTTAATTATTCATCATTCATCATTCATTATTCATTATTTAGGTGCCATCAGGCACCTAAATTCTAAAAAGCTTCCTGCCGCGGCAGGAAGCTTTTGCTCTATTCAAAATAGG
>ONWY01000012.1 GCA_900321665.1 uncultured Eubacteriales bacterium | reverse complement strand
GCCATCGACCTTATCGGCAGCGGTCGCGCCCGCATCTTTATATTCTTCGCCGATTTTGATTTTTACAAGGGCATCGCCTTTCAGGGTGATAACAGGCGCGGCGGTATCAACCACCGTGATGGTGCGGCTCGCGGTGACCGTGTGCCTGCCCTTCAGGTTAGAGAGGGAGTAAACCAACTCGTAGGTGCCGACCTTGGTGATATCAACACTCTTGTAATCCACCTCTACCTTGTCGGTAGCATCTTCGCCGCTGATGGTGGCGGTGAAGCCGGGCTCCTCAAACGCGGTGCCGCCCTCAAGGGTGATTTGTGTTTCGCCCTTGAGCGAGATTTCGGGAACCGCCTTATAGTCCTTAAAAATGCCGAACACATCAAACTGCCATACCAGCAAAAAGCCCACAAGGCAAACGGCAAGAACACTCAAAACGGCAACTAATATTTTAGATGATTTTTTCATTTACTTCTCCTATGCTTTAAAAAACGGGATAAATTGGGACAAGTTTATTTTAAAAACAACCATGCACACTACGGCGGCAATCGCGCTCAGCACGGCGCAGGCGGCAGTGAGGATTAACACCGCGCGCGCGTAGCTTTTTTTGCTCTTGTTCGTTTGCGAGGAGAAGCTCCACACAAACAGCAAAATAATATTGACAAGCGGAATCATGCTTAATAACAGCACGCCAATCCACCCGCCGATGCGCATCGGCTCCTCTGTCTTATCTGCAGAGCCTGGCGCAGGCTGCTTCGGAACGGTTAAATCAATCAGCGGCACTTCCTCTTGCGCGGGGTCGGTAGCCGCGGGCGCTTCTTCGGGAGCGGCGGAAGGCTCGCTGCCTTCGCTCTCGACTTTTGTCGGTTGCTCCTCGGGCTGCTCCTCGGGTTGCTCCTCGGGCTGCGCAGCTTGCTTCTCGCCGGTATCGGCTTTTTTGGCATTCACCTTTAAAATGTGTGCCTTTCTCGCCGCAGCAGGCACCTTGATTTGCTCTAAATCTAATTCAAGCGGCTCATCCTTCAGCGCTTTGCCGCACTGCGCGCAAAACAAAGCGTTTTCCTTATTTTCACAACCGCATACATCACATTTCATAACGATACTCCTTCATCATCGATTTTTCCGTAATCAAAAATATTGTAACCAATAAGCTATGCTTTGTCAAATTAATAAACGGTTACAAATTATTAAATATTATATAATTATTATATTAAAGTCTTTTAAAATCAAAAATAATGTGGTATACTTAAAATCTATATAATGGAAAACTATGTGTTTTTACACCCGGGATACAAGCGGAGGAGAAATATGGCGCAAACAGACAAGCCTAAGGACGAGCTGATTATCGGCAGAAATCCGATTATGGAAGCATTAAAAGCGGACCGAGAGCTCAATCAGCTATTTGTGGCGCGCGGCGAGCGCAGCGGTTCGATAGGCAAAATTATATCCTTAGCAAAGCAAAAGGGCATTCCGATTAAGGAAACCGATGCCAAGAAGCTCGATTACATGTCGGGCGGCGGCGTGCACCAAGGGGTGGCAGCCTTTTGCGCAGCCCACGACTACAGCACCTTGGAGGATATCTTTGCACTCGCCGAGCAGAGAAACGAGCCGCCGTTTATCATCATCTGCGATGAGATAGAGGACCCGCACAACCTGGGTGCGATTATCCGCACCGCCGATGCGGTCGGGGCACACGGTGTGGTCGTGCCGAAGCGCCGCTCGGCAGCGCTGACCGGCATCGTTGCAAAATCCAGTGCAGGGGCGTTGGAATATGTGAAGGTGGCAAGGGTGACCAACCTCGCCGCCGCCCTCGAGCAGATGAAGCAAAAAAATGTGTGGCTTTACTGCTCCGATATGGATGGCGAGGATTATAAAAAAGTGGATTATGCAGGCGGTGTCGGCTTGGTCATCGGCAGTGAAGGCAAGGGTGTCAGCCGCCTGATTCGAGAAAAGTGTGATTTTGTTGTCAGCCTTCCGATGAAGGGAAAAATCAATTCACTGAATGCTTCTGTAGCAGCGGCAGTGCTGATGTATGCTGTTGCGGAAGGCAGATAAAGGAGCAGGGATGGAAGAGAAGAAGTATTCTGTAGATGAAATATTGGCGGAAGCGCACAGCCGCGCAGGCGCACCGCGCACAGCGGGAGATATTTCGCGCAGGGCAAACCTGCAAGCAGAGCAGATATTGAAGGAGTTAAGGGCAAGCGAGAGTGATAAGGAAGCAGATAATGCTTTAGATGCGCTTTTAAAAGAGCTGTCCGCGCGCCCTGCGGCGCGCGCCGAAAAGGGCGAGAAGCCTGCCCGCGCGCAGCGCCCCTTACCCGAAAGAGAACCGCTTAAGGCGCAAGAGCCGGCAAAGCCGGTGAAGGTGGCGCCCGTGGAGCCGCCCAAGGGCGAAAAGGAAATCCAAATTGCTCCCGCGCGCTCCGATGTGCCGCAGAGCCCGCGTAAGCACAAATCGATTGATGAAGTGGTGCGCGCGGTAACACCCTCCTCCGAGAATAAAATCGATAAAGCGCTGAACAACCAAAAGGAAGAGACCACCGGAGAAAGCGAGCGCAAGCTGACCCGCACCGGGGTCATCCGCAAAGCCAATGCCCTGATTGCGGAGGATGTCAAAAAGCAGGTGGCGGCGGAGCCCGCCACGACCGCGCCGCGCATGGGAGCGCTGCAAAAGCAGGAAAAAATAGTCGGCGAAAAGGAAGATATTCAAACCAAGGTATACAATGAATATATTCGCCGCAAGGAAAAGAAAAAGCAAGATACGGGCATGATTAAAGCCGTAGAGCTCAAGCCTGCCGCGGAGCCGGAGCCGAGCGCTTCCGAAAGCGAGGCGGAGCTTGCCAAGACCAAGGTGCGCAGGGTGTTTTCCGCCGCTGTGGTCGATAAGGAAACCGATGCGGAAAAGACCTTTATCGGCGAAAAAAAAGAGCGCGTTATCAGTAACATTCACCACACCGGCAACATCGAAGGGCAAACACGATTAGAGGGCTTTTTCGATGATAGCGAGTATGAAAAAATCACCGAGGATGAGCTCGAGGAGCAGCTCGAAATCAACCGCCGCGAAAAGGTCAGCACCTTCGAAATGGAGAAGGCATTTAAAGAGAAAAACCGCGATGTGATAGAGACCGTTTCTCAAAGCACGCTCGAAAACACCTATGCGCCCGAGAAGGAAACACCGGTGATTAACGATGTAATCGATTATAATTCCAAAAACGACCAAAGGGCAATTTACCTCGAGCTTGAGAATTTGCTCAACCGCTTCAAGCTGAGGACCATTATCACCTTCGCCGCGGAGCTCGTGGTGGCGGTTATCGGCATCTTCGGTGCCGGTTTGCTTAACGATTTCGGCTTGGGCACCGGAACGGAAAGAATCTACATCATTATCAACACGGCGCTGCTGGTGCTGATGATGATTGTGAATATGCGCGCTGTTTTCAAAGGCATCAAGACCATGTTTTTGCTAAAGCCGAGCGGTGACAGCTTAATGGCTTTGGCGGCAGTGGTCAGCTTAGTGCACTGCGCGCTGGCGCTGACCTTGGGAGAAAGCGGCGCAGGTGTCAGCCACATTTATGTGGGCGCAACGGGCTTTTTGTTTTTGCTCAACTGCTTCGGCAAGCGCTCGATGATTCGCCGCACCTTTAAGAATTTCCGCTTTATTATCAAAAAGGGAGAGAAGTATTCCGCCGCGGAAATTACAGACCCCAAGCAGGCGCAGGAGTTTGCCAAGGGCAGCAATTTGGAGTATATCGACATTCGCTACAATGCGAAAACCGCTTTTCCGACCGGGTTTTTGGCAAATTCGTATGCCGATGACCCCTCGGATATCATTGCCAAGCTGACCACCTACCCCGCTATCGGGCTGGCGCTCATCATCGGCGTGATAACCTACTTTATCACGAAGGATTGGATGTCTGCCGCCTCCGCGCTGTGCGCAGCGCTGATTATCAGCGTTCCGGCATCCTCAATTATGGCATTTAATAAGGCGCTGGAAAATGCCGATGCCGCTTTGCTCAAAGAGAGAGGCACCATTACCGGCTTTGCTGCAGTAAAGGATATTGCACAAACCACCTCCGTGGTGCTCACCGGCGAGGAGCTGTTCCCCGAGAGCACCTGTATGCTCAAGGGCATGAAATTATTCAAAAAAATGCAGATGGATGAAGCGATTTTGTATGCGGCAAGCGTGCTCAGCGAGACAAAGCACCCGCTCAAAGGCACCTTCATGGAGAGCATCAGCGAGGTGCAAGACCATATGCCGGCGAGCTTCGATACGGCATATGAAGCAAAGCTCGGCTTATCCACCTGGATTTATGACAGAAAGGTTTTGCTCGGCAATAAAGAAATGATGGGGGCGCACGGTATCGAAATCCCTTCCACCGCCAAGCCGGAGGAATATAACAAGGGCAACCGCCGCGCCATGTTTTTGGCGATAGACGGCTCGGTTTACGCGATGTTTGTGGTCGAATATTTCTCTGACCCGATTATTGAATACGAGCTGCAAAGACTTGAAGCCTCCAATATAGAGCTTTTGGTTAAGACAGAGGATTCCAACATCGACCAAAGCCTGATATGCGAGTTGTTTGATTTGGATAGTAACAGTGTGAAAATCCTCAGCATGGTGGCAAGCAATATCTATGATGAAAAAATGGAAAAAGAGGTGTACAACGAAGCCAAGCTTATCAACCGCGGCGACAGCATCACCTTTATGCGTGCCATCACCGCCTGCTCGATTTTAAACGGGCAGTTCAGCCTGCTGAAGCTGCTGCAATACATCTCTATCGGCTTAGGTGTTTTGATTATCGCCGTGCTCAGCTTTATTGGCTCTATTTCCACCATCGGTCCCGTGCACATCACCATTTATGCCGCGTTTTGGATGGTCGTTACCAACCTGATTCCGAGGATTTATAAAGCGGTGCCCAAGAGATGATTTTCACCGCTTTCGGTGCGCTGAAACCGGTAATTTTAGCGAGATTTGCTTTTTTGCAAGCTCGCCTTACACAAAGTAAAGCTTCGCTTGCAAAAAAACAAATCTCATCTAAAATTCCTCGGTTTCAGCTGCACCTCAAGCGGTAAAAATCCTCTCTGTCAATTTATAGATTTTAGAGATTTGCCTTACACAAAGTAAAGCTTTGCTTGCAAAAATACAAATTTCATCTAAAATCGCTCAAAATTAACTGCACCTCAAGCGGCGAAAATCATCTCCGTCAATTTATAGATTTTAGAGAGCTCGCCTTACACAAAGTAAAGCTTCGCTTGCAAAAATACAAATTTCATCTAAAATCGCTCAAAATTAACTGCACCTCAAGCGGTAAAAATCCTCTCCGTCGGTTTATAGATTTTAGAGATTTGCTTTACACAAAGTAAAGCTTCACTCGCAAAAATACAAATTTCATCTGAATTCGCGCAAAATTAACCGCATATCAGTCGTGGAAGTGTTTTTGAAAAAAAGCGAGCATGCTCGCTTCCGATATAAGTAAAAAGATTTTGTAACGGCTACCGTTAGAAAAAGGAGAAAATCTTGAAATTAGTTCTCTATTTACCTCAAATCATTTTATGCCTTGTGGCGATATTTATTATCGTGCGCTGCTTTATTTCGCTCTTTTCCATGCGACCGGCAGGCAAGCCGAAGGCGGTATTGATTAACCGCGAGAGCGGCAAAAAGTTAGCCATCAGCACCTATGAAACCTCCTTGGGCAGAGCCAAGAGCAGCGATATTCAGCTCGCGAGCAATTTGGCGAGCCGCTCCCATGCCGTGATTTCCCGGCGCAAGAAGGGTTGGTTTATTACCGATACCGATTCTAAAACCGGCACCTTTGTCAACGGTGAAAAGACCGAGGGCGCGGTGCGCATTTATCATGGCGATGTGATTGGCATCGGCGGGGTGGAATACAGCTTTATTGCGCCTCACGCAAGCCGAGAGGCCGGTGCCGCCTCGCAGGCGGCGCCCGCGGTGAAGGCAAAGGCGGGGCTTATCAACCTCGCGACCGATTATGAATATGCAATTACCGGCGGCAGGCTGAGCATCGGCAGGAATGAAAGCTGCGATGTGGTGATTGAGGACCGAATGGTTTCAAGGCTGCATGCGCTGGTGCAATACACGGATGAAGGCTGGGTTGTGACCGACAATGATTCCGAAACCGGTGTCGGTGTCAACGGCTACCGCGTGCACGGCTCCGAGCCGGTCAGCGACGGCGATAAAATTATGATTAATACCCACACCTTTATGTTTAGAGATTATCGAGACAGCGAGAGGAGGGGTGCGCGTGGCTAAGCGAAGCGAAGACAAGGCGCTGAAAATGAAGCGGCCGCACAAGCGCCGCCCTCTGAAAACCATTCCGATGCTGCTCTTGCTGACAGCATACCAGGTGTATATGTTTTCACAGCTCGCGATTACCAACATCAAGGAGCTTGAAATCAATTACACGATGTTAATCTATTTCGGTGTCTTTCTGGCGGCGGAATGGGTTTATGTGATTGTGATGCGTGCGTTTGCCAAGCGGCGCAATTTTGAAATTGAGCTGATTGGCTTTTTGCTTAGCGGCATCGGCATCGCCGCCATCGGCTCCGCAAAGCCCGACGGGCTCTTGGTGCAAACGGCTGCGTTTGTGCTCGGGCTTATCGGTTTCGGGGTGCTGGTTTGGATTTTGGGCGACAGTGAGCGCGCGATGAAGCTGCGGCTTCCGCTCGGCATTTTGGCAATTTTGATATTGGTCGCCAATATTTTCCTCGGCTCCGATATCAACGGCGCGCGAAATTGGATTGTGATCGGCAATGCCGTTTCCATTCAACCGAGCGAATTTGTGAAGGTGATTTTTGTGTTTGTCGGCGCGGCAACGCTCGAAAAGCTGCAAACCTCCAAAAATTTATATATGTTTATCGGCTTTTCCGCAGCGTGTGTGGGCGTGCTGTTCATTCTGCGCGATTTCGGTACGGCGGTCATTTTCTTCTTGACCTTCCTGCTGATTGCGTTTATGCGCTCGGGAGATATCCGCACCATCGCCTTGGCGCTTGCTTCGGCAGGCTTGGGCGGTTGGTTGATTGCGATGTTTAAATCCACTGTCAAAAACCGCTTGGCAACCTGGCGCCATGTGTGGGAGCCCGAGTTGATTGACGGCAAGGGCTTCCAGCAGACAAGGGTGCTCATCGGCATCGCCTCCGGCGGCTTGTTCGGCTTGGGGCTCGGGCAGGGCAATGTGCGCAAGGTAATCTTCTCCTCTACGGACTTGATTTTCGGTGTCGTGTGCGAAGAGATGGGCGTTATCACAGGCCTTGCGGTGCTCGCCTGCTTTGTGCTGTTTGCGGTGTATGCCATCAACAATGCGCGCACCTCTCGCTCGACCTTTTATTCCATCGCGGCAACGGCGGCGGCAGGGCTGCTGCTGTTCCAGGCGAGCATTAATATTTTCGGTGTGACGGATGTGATTCCTTTTACCGGTGTCACGTTACCCTTTGTTTCGAGGGGCGGTTCCTCCATGATTTCGTGCTGGGCGCTGCTTGCCTTTATCAAAGCGGGAGATGCCAGAACCTACCTTACCACTTACGGGGAGATTAAGAAAAAATGAAAAGTGCATCCAACAGAATTAAGATAATGTGGATATTTATTGCGCTTTCGCTTGCGGGAGCGGCATTCCTGCTGTTTGGCATTATCACCCAAGGGAGCACCTGGGCGACCTCGTCGAGAAATGCGCACCTGTATTTAAACGGCACGCTGATTGGCGCCGGCAACATCACCGATGCAGACGGCAATATTTTGTGCGCGACGAAGGACGGCTCCAGAACCTTCCACGAGGACAGCGAGGTCAGAAGCGCGCTGTTGCACGTGGTCGGCGATAACTACGGCTATATTGCTTCCTCCATTCAAAACCAATACCGCACCAACCTTTCCGGCTACAACAGCATCATGGGTGTGTGGGAGCTAAGCAATTTTGAGCAGGGGAGCGAGGTCAACCTGAGTGTGAAATCCGCCGCGTGCAAGGCGGCATATGAAGCGCTTGGCGGCAGAAAGGGCGCCGTGTGTGTTTACAACTACAAAACCGGCGCGGTGCTTGTCAGCGTTTCCACCCCGACCTATGACCCGCAGAATATCCCGGAGGATATAGATGATAACGATGCGTATGACGGCGTGTATATCAACCGTGTCAACATGGGGCTGTACCCGCCCGGTTCCACCTTTAAGGTGATAACGGCGGCGGCTGCGATTGACAGCGGCAAAGGGGAAACGGAAAAAGACTTTTATTGCGACGGGGCATACCACACTTCATACGGCGATGTCAAGTGCATGAGCGAGCACGGCAGCTTGCAGATGAAGGAAGCCTTGGCAAAGAGCTGCAATGCCGCGTTTGCTGAGATTGCCAACGATGTGGGCGCCGATGCGCTGCAAAAAACCGCCGAAAGCTTCGGCTATAACCAAAAAGTCACCCTCGGCAAGCTCGGGGTTTACACCTCCACCATCAAAGCCGCAAAGGATGATGCGCTGGAGCTCGGCTGGGCAGGTATCGGGCAATCCACGACCCTGGTGACCCCGCTGTTGCAAACGCGCATTATGGGAGCGATTGCCAACGGCGGCGTGCCGGTAGAGCCGTATTTGGTGCAAAAGGTGACCTCGGCTTCCGGCTTTGTGCAGGAAACCGCCTCTGCGAAGGAGGGCAAAAGAGCGCTGAGCGAGGAAACCGCGCGCGAGGTAAAAAGCCTGCTGCGCAACAATTTCGAGGTGCAATACGGCGATTGGTATTTTAAAGACGGGATGAACCCCTGCGGCAAATCGGGCACGGCGGAGACCGACCCCGACAAAACACCCCACGCTTGGTTCACCGGTTTTTTGGACAACGAGCAGTACCCCTATGCCTTTGCGGTGATTGTCGAGGAGGGCGGCTCCGGCTCGGAGGTAGCGCTCCCCGTGGCGGCACAGGTGGTCGGTGCGCTGGTGGACAGCGAATCATAAAGTAAAACCCAAGATAAGGAGATAGAAAATTGATAGGAATTATCGGAGCGATGGATAGCGAGGTCAACGGCCTTAAAGCAAAAATGGAAAACAAGCAGGCGCAGACCATCGGCACCACCGTATTTTGCCGCGGCATTTTGTTCGGCAAAGAGGTGGTGGTGGCAAAGAGCGGTATCGGCAAGGTCAATGCCGCGCTGTGCACACAAAATATGATTCATGCCTATGCGCCGCGCCTGATTATCAATACCGGCTGTGCTGCCGGTGTGGGCGATGGCATTCAAGTGGGCGATATTGTGCTTGCCGGCGATGCGGTGGAGCATGATTTGGATTACGGCCCGCTCGATGACGAGCGCGGGTATATTGACGGCTTGAATATGGTCTATATGCAAGCGGACAAGGCGTATACCCGAAAAATCAGTGCCATTGCGCAGCGCCTTGGGGTGCACACAAGAATCGGCACCGTTGCCACCGGCGACCAATTTTTGTGCGACCCGGTGAAAAAGGCGGATATCAAAAACCATTTCCACGCCGAGGCGGTGGAGATGGAGGGCGGCGCGATTGCGCACGCGGCGAGCGCCAACGGCGTGCCGTTTGTCATCCTGCGCTCGATTTCCGATAACGGCGATGAGGCGGCACAGGAGTCCTTCGAGCAGTTTGTGGAAAAAGTCAATCAAAAAAATATGGAGATACTAAAGCTCTTTTTAGAAGGGGAAGCATGATTACACGCGTGATGAATAAGGACCGCGAGGCGGTCGGTATCTATTTGAGAAGCACATTGGTTAATTCTATCGGCATTTGCTCCAAAATCAATAAATACGGCTTGGAAAGCGACGAGCTGTATGTGTATGCGGATTTTTGGGCAGATGGGGAAATCAAGTATGTTTTTTCCGTTGCCGATGGCGAGGTGACCGTTTTTTCGGTGTCCAACGAAGTGGACATCATGGATATTTACATTTACTTAAGAGATAATTTTATCGGCTACTCCTGCGTGACGGGCGAGGCGAAAAAGGTGCGCGATTTTATGCGCCATACGCTTTTTAGAACGCAAAAGGAGCTGGGCGTGTTTTTGGCAAATACCAGAAGCTTTCGCGAGCCGGAGTTTGAGGAAAATTTAGCGGTGCCGGCGCATGTTGCCGATGCACAGGATATTTTGGAGATGTGCAGCACCAAAACCCCCGCGGTGAAAAAGCATACGAAGGAGAGCATCATTGCCTCCATTAAGGAATACGGTGCCTTTATCGTGCGCGATGAGGCGGGCGATATCACGGCACAGGCAATTGTGGAGGAAAAGGCGGGCAGAATGGTGGAAATCGGCATTTACACCATCAACCGCGAGGCGAAGGATACCTATGCCCACATGGCGGCAGGGGCGCTTGCGGGTGCCATTCTTAAGAAAAAGTATGCCTGCTGCTGCCGCACCGCCGCTATCGGCGAAAAGCAAGTATTAAAATCCATGGGCTTTCAGCTTGTGGGTACAGATTTATATTTATCGAGGTAAGCATGGACAATTTAAAATTAGCGAATTTACTCTTTCCGGAGATTGACAAAACCCCGGAATACTATGAAAACAAGTATCCGCTGCGCGCGCTGCCCGAGGGCGCGCGGGTGACCAGGTTTGCGCCCAGCCCGACCGGCTTTTTGCACCTGGGCGGCTTGTTTGCGGCAACGGTGGCGGCAAGAACCGCCCGCGCGAGCAAGGGTATCTTTTATTTAAGAATTGAGGATACCGACAAAAAGCGCGAGGTGGAAGGCGGCATCAGCGGCATTATTAGCGGTCTTAAGCACTTCGGCATTGTGCCCGATGAGGGCAGAATCAGCGAGAGCGAGGACAAGGGCGACTACGGTCCCTACCGCCAGAGCGAGCGCCGCGAGATATACAGGACCTATGCGAAGGAATTGGTCAAAAACGGTTTGGCATACCCCTGCTTTTGCACGGAGGAGGCACTCGCCGCGCTCCGAGAGCAGCAGGCGGAGGAGCCGATTAAGGGCTACTTTGGCAAGTGGGCGCAGTGCCGCAATTTAAGCCTCGAGCACATCGAGCAGAACCTGGCTGCAGGCAAGCCGTGGACGCTCAGGCTACGCTCGCAGGGCGACATGGAGAAGAAAATCATCATTGATGATTTTATCAGAGGCAAGATTGAAATGCCTGCGAATGTGATGGATATTGTGTTGCTCAAGCAGGACGGCATTCCCACCTACCACTTTGCGCACTGTGTGGACGACCACCTGATGCGCAGCACCCACATTGTCAGGGGTGATGAGTGGATTGCTTCCGTGCCGGTGCACATCGAGCTGTTTGAGGCTTGCGGCTTCAAGGTGCCGAAATATGCGCACATCGCGCCGATTATGAAGGAGGAAACCGATGAAGCGGGCAATGTGACCGGCAAGCGTAAGCTTTCCAAGCGCAAGGACCCCGAGGCGTCCGTTACCTACTATGCGGAGGTGGGCTACCCTGCCGAGAGTGTCAACGAATATCTGCTGACCTTGGCAAACTCCAACTTTGAGGATTGGCGCAGGGCAAACCCGAGTGCGGCTTTGGAGCAATTCCCGTTTAATTTAAAGAAAATGAGCGCTTCGGGCGCGCTGTTTGACTTAGCCAAGCTAAAGGATATTTCCAAAAATGTGATTTCCCGCTTCTCGGCGCAAAAGGTCTATGAAGCGGTGCTTGCCTGGGCGCAGCAATACGATGCGCAGCTCTATTCCCTGTTGGCGGCAGATGCGGATTTTGCGGTAAAGATTTTTCATATCGACCGCACCGGCAAGAAGCCGCGCAAGGACATTGCCAAGTGGGATGAGGTAAAAGCCTATTATGCTTATTTCTTCCCCGCGCTTTATGAAAACAGTTTTGAAATCCCCGAAAACATTGCGCCGGAGGATGCGTGCGCGATTTTGGAGGCGTACCGCGAGGTGTATGACAGTGCCGATGATAAGGATGCCTGGTTTGCCAAAATCAAAGAGCTGTGCGCACCGCTCGGCTTCACCCCGAATGTGAAGGAATTTAAACAAAACCCGCAGGCATTTAAAGGGCATGTGGGCGATGTTTCGGGCATTATCCGCATTGCGGTGACCGGCAGAAGGAATACCCCCGATTTGTGCTCGATTATGGCGCTGTTAGGGCAGGAAGAAGTGAATCGGCGTATCACGCAAATGATAGAAAAATTAAGCTGAGGCGGAGGAACTAT
>ONWY01000019.1 GCA_900321665.1 uncultured Eubacteriales bacterium | reverse complement strand
ATTTTGATGCCTACAAGCTTGACAAGGCAGAAAAAGAAAAGCTTGAAAAGGAGAAGAAATGGATTATTGCCACCACTGCCTTTGCTGTGGTAACTGCGGTGGTTTCCAACGCGCTCAAGCTGCGCAAGAGACTGAAACAACGGAATAAATAAAGTCTGATATTTCACGTAAAAAAAGCTTGTCTTCATCACTGAAGACAAGCTTTTTGATTAGCTCTTTTATTTATCAGCCATATATGCATGAACAGCCTGCAGCACTTCATCTGCATCAAGGCCATGCACCATGCATGCTTCCTCGAGGCTCTCGCCGGCAGATGCCGGGCAACCTACGCAGTGCATACCCTGCTGCATGAGCACCATTGCAATGCCCTGGTCCTCCTTGAGCATATCACCGATAATCGTTTGCTTGGTAATTTCCATGCTTCACACTTCCTTCCTATGTTCTTATAAAGAATTGATATATTTCACGGCATTTGTCGCTGCCACGGCACCGTCTGCCGTTGCGGTGACCAATTGGCGCACATCCTTCGCACGGTTATCACCGGCAACGAAAATGCCCGCTTTCCCGGTTGTGCAGTCCTCTCCGGCATCAGCATAGCCCTGTGCATCTAAGCAAATCACATCGGCAAAGCTCTCATTTTCGGGGATTCTGCCGACTGCGACAAATAAGCAATCTACATCTAATACCGTGGTATTGCCTTCTTGATCGCTCACCTCGATGCCGACCACCTTGTTTTCAATCACCAAAGCGCTCACGGTGCTGTTTAAAACAAATTCAACATTTTCTTTCTTTTGCAGCTTTTCCACCGAAGCACTGTCTGCCCGAAAGGCATCGCGGCGGTGAATGAGATAAACCTTATCGGCAATATCTGCCAAATATTCGGCATCCTCAATCGCCGTGTTACCGCCGCCGACAACTGCGACTGCCTTTTTGCGGTAAAAGGCGCCGTCACAAGTCGCGCAATAGGAAATGCCCTTGCCGACCATATCCTCCTCGCGCGCAACGCCCAGCTTGCGGTTTTGCGCTCCTGTTGCGATGATAACTGCCTTTGCTTCATAGGTATTTTTTGCGGTTTGCACCACTTTATTCTCACCGCTTTCATCAATAGCGGTAGCGCGCTCAAATTTCACCTGTGCGCCCAAATTGGTCGCCTGGGTATAAAGCTTTGTGGCAAATTCAAAGCCCGAAATGTGCTCCTCTACGGGATAATTCTCAATATCGGGTGTATTCACAATTTGCCCGCCATAGGTATTCGCTTCCAAAACCAAAACGGATTTTGAAGCGCGCCTTGCATAAATCGCCGCGCTCAAGCCCGCGGGGCCTGCGCCGATAATCACAATATCATACATCTGTCTTATCATCCATTTCCAACGATTTTTTTAACAGCTTTAAAACGATGCTTTTTAAGCTTTCAATTTCTTCCGCACTTAAATCAAAAAAGGTTTTCACTTCATCTGTCACCCCAAGGGTGCGCTCCTTGAGCTCTAATCCCTTTTGAGTAGGTGAAATCAGTAAATTTCTTTCGTCTTGTTGCGAGCGCTTGCGTTCCAAAAAGCCCTTATCCTCTAATTTTTTAATCAGCGGTGAAAGGGTGGAGCAATCGAGCATTAATGCTCTCGAAACCTCCTTTAAATTGGAACTGCCGACATTCCAAAAATACATCATCACCACATACTGCGTGTAGGTCAGGTCATATTGCTTGAGCAGTTTTGTATACTTTCCCGTTATCTCCTTAGAAGCAAGATAAATCGGGAAGCACAGCTGATTTTGTAATCCGAATGCTTTATCTTGTGCCATTATAACAGATTCACCAGGTCTTTCTCTATTTCTTCGGGCGTGCAGGTCGGGTTATATCTTTTTACAACCTTGCCGCTCCCATCCACTAAAAACTTTGTAAAATTCCACTGAATATCCGCTTGTGATTTTGCCGTGTCGCTCAATTTTGAGATTGCTTTCATCGCCAACTTGTTTTTGACACCCTTTATCTCCTCGGAAGGTGCCTGCTCTTTTAAATATGTGTAGAGAGGAGATTCGTTTTCACCGTTCACATCAATCTTTTTAAATTGGTCAAACTGTGTGTTGTATTTTAAAGTGCAAAACTCGTGAATCTCTTCATCTGTTCCGGGTGCCTGCCCCTTGAATTGATTGCAGGGGAAATCCAAAATTTCCAAGCCTTTTTCATGATACTTTTCATACAGGCTCTCCAAGCCCTCGTATTGCGGTGTGAAGCCGCAACCGGTTGCCGTGTTCACTATCAGCATCACTTTTCCCTCATATGCCTTCAAAGCGAAATCTTCGCCTTTTCTTGTTTTTACACTAAAATCATAAATACCCATCTTTAATCTTCTTTCAAAATATTTGCTTGCAAATTAATTTTGCTAAATCAATATTATCACGATTTCAATGAGTTGTCAAGTGTTTTTCTCTTTTGCAATCATTTCCAAATCCCCTGCCGCATCGCAGCGAATAATGCGTCCGTTTCTTACCTCAATGTTGTAGGTAATGGTCTGCAGGCTCTCGTCGCTGCCCTTGGGCTTATAATCAAATTCCAATTCGGTCACCCCGTCTTTGAGCGGCACAAATTGAAACTGCCTAACCTCCTCGTTATGCTTGTTTTCGCTTTCCTTAACAACACCCTTATCGCGCATCACATAGCTCCAATCCTTGTCGTTACCGACCTTGAGCGTGATTTTGGAGTCGGCAGTGCCGATGATTTCCGGCTCGTTCTCCGGCTGATGCTGTGCCTGATGCGCCTGCCGGTCAACCTTTTCTCCTAATTTTTTTATGCCGTAACCCACTGCAAGTGCCGCTCCTGCGGCAAACGCAGCGGAAACCAATCTGCTTGTAATACTCATCCGTCCTATCCTTTCTCTATGTTTTTCTCGGGTATGCTCTTTTTTTACTTTGTATAAAAGAAGGACTTTGCGCTAATATCACAGCTGCAAACATCACCCCGCACCCGAGCAGCTCTCTGCCGGAAAGCAAATCGCCAAATACGACCCAGCCGCCTAAAACGGCAAACACACTTTCCATGCTCATAATAATAGATGCCACCGCAGGCTCAGTTTTACTTTGCCCGACAATTTGCAAAGTGTATGCTACGCCGCTCGAAAGCACACCGACATACAAAATCGGCAACCATGCCTGCACAATCGTCTGCAGGCTCGTTTTTTGCTCGAAAATAAGCCCGAGCACCAGGCTGAGAATGCCCGCAACCAAAAATTGCACACAGGACAGCTTAATGCCATCTACCCGGCTGCCGATCGTGTCCACCGTGATAATGTGCACGGTAAAAGCCAGCGCACAAATGAGCATCAATATATCGCCCAAGTAAATGCTGCCAAAGCCGTTTTTTAAGCATAACAGCCAAAGTGCGACAACCGCCAGCGCTGCCGCAATCCAAACCGGCAAGCCTACTTTTTTCTTGAAAAAGAGTCCGCCAATCGGCACCAGCACCACATACATCGCTGTCAAAAAGCCGGAGCGACCCGGTACATTGTTGACCTGCTCCGGGTAAACCGTGATACCGTATTGCTGCAAATTCATCGCAACACACAGCACGGTGCCGCAAATCATACCGGCTATGATTAATTGCTTGCCGTCGCCCGGCACCGGAGCTGCTTTCTTAGCAACTTTGCCCCTTGCGCAAATAAAAACAAACAGCACAAAAGCGCCCACCAGCGAGCGCAATGCACTAAACGTAAAGGGCGGGATGCTCTCGGCGGCATCTGCCTGTGCCACAAAGGCGGTACCCCAAATAAAGGCGGCAATGATTAAGCAAAAAGAACCTGCGTATTTTTTCATTGCGCCACCTGCGAGGAAGCTGTCGAGGTTGGGATAATCATATCCTCTTTAAAGGCGGCAAAGCCCTTTTCTACTATCTCGCTTTGGTATTCACTGTCGTAATACTCCTCAAGCAGAAGGCTCATCGCTTCAAATTCCCACTTTTGCACGTCACTTTCTTCATACGCGGAGGTATCCTTCGCGCGCGGCTTGACAAGGTAGGCAATTTCCATGCACTCCGTGCCGTTTTCCTCAATCGGCGCTGCCAAAACATCGCCCTCTTTGGCGGTGCGGTCGGCAAGCTTTGCGGGAATGAGGCTGTTTTTTAAAATGGAAATCTTTTTAAGCGAAATATCCGTAAAGAGAGAGCTGTCCTCTTTCGTATAGCTTTCATCATTTTTATACCGATTACAAAGGTCTTTAAATTCTTCCTCGCTTGCCGCATTTTCAAGTGCTTGAATAGTTGCCGCATTCTGCGCGGTATTCGGCAAAAGGATATAGCGGAAGCTGACCACATCAATAGCATCCGGATTTTTTTCATAAGTGGTTTCAAAAACCGTGTTGTCACCGGTGATATAGCGGTTAAAAAGTGCTTTACTTGTTGTGATTGCTTTAAAGAAATCGGCTGCCTTATAATACATATCCAGGTACTGCTTCAAGGTTTTTTGTGAAATGGAAGCGCCGTAATTGCGCAGCATATATTCCTCCCAGCTCATCGCCTGCCCCTTTTCCTGCTCAATAGAGGCAAACTCGGAGTTGATGTGCGAAAGCACCTCTTCGGTATAGGTATAGCCCTTCTTTTGGGCAGTATCGGTCATCACGACCATAAACTCCAGGCTATCCTTTGTCAATATTTCAAAATACGCACCCCAGCTTTTGACCTCTTTACCGTTTGCGATATGGTCTAAGGGTTGCTCGTAAGGGTCAGTATAAATATCAAAGCCCTGCTCTTTCCAATTTTGGGAGGTCATCGTGCCGAAGTAATAGGTGCAGGTGTACAAATCCTTTTTTATCTCGATATCCCCCACCTTCATCACCGTCACATTCGGGCTTCTGCCGACCAGCCAGATGACAATGCCGATAACGCCGATGAGAATGAGCGCGACAGTCGTGCCGATATAGGCAGCCTTTGCATTTGATTTTTCGCGCTGCTCGCGCACCTTTTTGCTGTTTTGCTTTGCCATACTAATCCTTCACAAATTCTTCGTAAATTGCGCTCAGCGTTTGTGCGTATTCCTCTTCCTTCACACCGATGATGATGGAAAGCTCGCTCGAGCCCTGGTCAATCATTTTGATGTTAATGCCCGCATTGCCCAGCGCGGTAAACACTCTGCCGGCGGTACCGACCTGCTGCACCATGGAGCGACCGACGACGGCAATAAGCGCCAAGCCGTCTTCAATATTAATGAAATCCGCTTTTGTTTTGCGGAACATTTCATTGACCACATCCTCGCGAATGCCTTCCAAATCCGCTGTAGCCACCACCACGCTCATTGTGTCAATGCCCGAGGGAAGGTGCTCGAAGCAAATCTCATGGTTTTCAATCACCTTCAGCACCTGCTTGCCGAAGCCGACCTCCGAGTTCATCATGCTCTTGTCAATATTGATAATCGAGAAGCCGACCTTGCCTGCCACACCGGTGATAATGTCCTCATTCGGTTTGTCGGCAAAGGGCACAATCATTGTGCCGTCATCCTCGGGAGCGTTGGTATTGCGGATGTTAATCGGGATTCTCGCTTCTCTGACCGGGAAAATAGCTTCATCGTGGAGCACCGTTGCACCCATGTAGGAAAGCTCGCGCAGCTCGGAATAGGTGATCACCTTAATCACCTTCGGGTTTTTGACAATACGCGGGTCTGCCATCAGCATGCCGGATACATCGGTCCAATTTTCATAAATCTCCGCATCGACCGCTCTTGCCACAATGCTGCCGGTAATATCGCTGCCGCCGCGCGAAAAGGTTTTGATGGTACCGTTGGGCATCGAGCCGTAAAAGCCCGGAATAACCGCCCGCTCGTGCTCGCGCAAAATCTCGGTCAAAACATCGTTTGTGTGGTCGCTGTCGAAGGTGCCGTTTTCTTTAAAGAAAATACCGGTCTCCGCATCAATAAAATCGTAGCCCAAATACTTGGCAAGTATCATCGAGTTTAAATATTCACCTCTCGAAGCGGTGTAATCCTCACCGACATGGTGCGAGATGGCAAACTTGATTTTATCAAACTCCTCGCGCAGCGAAAAGTCCAACCCAAGCTCGGCAATGATTTCATTGTATCTGTTTTCAATTTTTGCAAAAATCGGCTCGATATCCTGCTTTTTTCTCGCCGCTTTAAAGCACTCGTAGAGCATATCTGTCACCTTAATATCGCCCGCAAAGCGCTTGCCGGGTGCAGATGCCACTACATAGCGCCTGGTTTCATCTGCCTTCACAATCTCGGCGACCTTTTTAAACTGTGCGGCATCCGCTAAAGAGCTGCCGCCGAATTTCAGTGCTTTCACTGCCATAATCTATTCCCCTTTATATTAATTATATAATAATTTAAATATACTAAAATATATTACCATTATTAACCTGCAATGTCAAACATTACTCGCCTTCCAAGCCCGTTTCGGCAAAAAAAAGAAAGCCCTGCAAAGCAGGGCGGTACTTTAAGTGCTTTATAAATGCGGGTGATAATCGAGTGCATTTGCCGCATAATTTTCGAGAGCTAAAAGCGCTTTTTGCGATTCCGCTGTGGATTGATTCAAGTGGAAGCAGTGGTTATTCATCAAGCCGTCGGAAGTGTAGTAGCCGATGTTTTTCTTGCCGATTTTGCGGCAGATGGCATTGTACATCGGTCTGCCCTGGTCGATACAGATTAAATCCGACCAGGTCCAAATCATAAACACCTTGCACCAATCCTTTGTCACAAAATTGATGGGGCTGATGTAATCATACAGCGGGTAATCCTTCAAATTTTTCAAATCGTTGCTAATCGGGTAGCCGGTGTAGGTCTTGGCGGTAATGGGAATGAGATGAAACGGCATTTTGGTTTTTAACAGGGTCTCCACATCGTAAATACCGCAACAGGGAACGCACAGTGCCGGCTTTAGCTGCACCGGTGCAATCTCAATCCCGCTTTTCTCGACAATTTCCGCGCGCAGCTCATCATTAAACGCCAAAGCCGTTAAGTAAGCCGCCGAATATCCGCCCGAGGAATCGCCGGTAATCACAAGCTTGGATAAATCCATGGGGTAATCCTTAGCGAGCACATTTAAGTAATTGAGCGCATCGACCAAGTCCACCAAATTTTCCGGGAAATACACATCAGGTGATAAGCGGTAAGAGATATTATAGACAATATAGCCCTTTTCCGCCCACCAAGAGGAAATACCGTAGCGATACTTTTTATCGCCCATCACAAAGCCGCCACCGTGAATATTGAGCACAACCGGGAGCTTTTCTCCTTTTTGGTACAAATCTTCTCTGACATAAATATCACCGGTTGTGTCCATAGAATAATCACTGTAGGCAATATCCTTTTCGATGCGGATACCGTCGTATTGCACCGCACCGTTTTGCTTTTTATTCATAGCAACATCAATTGCTTTAAATACCACTTGACTTCTGTTCATTTTATTCTCCTTTAATCGTTTCAATAAAATAAGAGAAGGCAGATAAAATCTGCCTTTTTGTTACTTTGCTTTTTAGGACCTTCTTGTGGGGCGTGGTGTCCACGGAGTCCATTGGTTTCCTGATTCATCGGTAATCGGCTGGTATGACTTTGTTGTCACAGATGAGGACGCTAAAATATCCACCTGAGAAAATTCTACAAATTCCATTTCAGGCTCAAAATATTTTTTCATAACAAACACCTCTACTACGTAATTTCATATTAAATATATCAAAAAAACATTCTAAAGTCAATACAATTCTCATTGACATAGTATTTAAAAAAAATTATAATATTTTATGCATATTGTTAAAGAAAGTATCAAGTAATAAAGCAAAATGAAGTCATCCCTTTTTTCAAAACTGCATCCGCTTTCCTTTTTGATTTTCTTTTTGGAAGCGTTAATCACCTGCTTTTACAGTGAAAGTGCGGGTCTTTTGGTGATTTTCATTTGCTTATTTATTTATGCGATTATCAAAAAGAAAGCCAAAACGCTCCTTTGGGGTTTGCCGCTTGCCGCATTCATGCTCATCCTCAATCCGATTTTTTACCATGGCGGTGAAACCGTGCTTTTTTCCTTTTGGGGCATCAATTACACTTTAGAAGCGATTGAAAACGGTATTTATTCCGCTTTATTAATACTTTGCACCATGCTCTTATTCAGCGTACTCGGTTCCACCTTGGGGGAAGAAAAATTCTTATATGTTTTCGGCAGGTTCTTCCCAAAGCTGGCGCTGATGATTTCGATGATATTCAAGCACTTTGATTTGCTTTCCGATGCTTATAAAAAGACTAAAAACATGGCAAAAATGAACGGCTGCTACCAAAATGACACCAAACTGCTTGAAAAAATTAAAACAGCAGCTGTCATATTTGAAGCCTTTACAGGTGCCGCTTTGGAGGGAAGCATTGATACCGCGCTGTCTCTCTCGGCAAAAGGCTACTACAGCAAGCACAAAACACACATCAAAAGCTATCGCTTTGCGGCGCGAGATTTTCTGTTTATTGCGCTTTGCTCCGCCGTTTTTGTGTTTGTCTTTTTTCGGCAACCTTGGGTTTTCCTGCCGGCAACAGCAGTGCTCTTTCTCATTCCAATTTTCTTCGGAAGGGGTGAGGCTACCGTATGAATGTTTTAGATGTAAAGGACTTTTCATTTACATATCCCGACCGCCATCAGGTGATTCATAACCTGTCATTTTCCTTAGCAAAAGGCGAAATGATGCTCATCTGCGGCAAAAACGGTTGCGGCAAAAGCACTCTGTTGCGCTGTATCAAAAAAGAGGTCGCTCCCAAAGGAAAAGCGCAGGGAGAAATCCGCTACGCAGGCACCTCTCAGATTCTGTTTCAAGATTGCGATAAAAATATCATTTTTCGCTCGGCATACGAGGATTTGATTTTCCCCGCCTGCAACAGCGGTATGCCCGAGGAGGAAATCAACAAAAAAGCAGAGGAAGTGCTCGCGCTGTTCGGTATCACCCATTTAAAAGGCAGAAACACCGGCACACTGTCAGGCGGCGAAAAACAAATACTTTCTTTAGCCGCACTGTTTATGCTCGAGCCGGATTTGCTGCTTTTGGATGAACCGCTCGCGCAGCTCGATGAGCCGGCAAAGGAGGTTTTTCTCCAAAAGTTAGCGCTCATTCAAAGCAGCGGTACCGCGATTATCATTGCAGAGCATCACACGGATACTGTGTTGGAAAAAGCACAAAAGGTGCTCATTTTCAGTGATGGTACAAATGAAGTTTTTGACAAAAAGGCATTAAAAGATGCCACCGTTTTACCGAATTTTCCCGAATATATTCGCTTAGAGCAGCGCTTGCAGCTGCCTGTTCGTGATTTCACCGCCGCTGAGGCTTGCGAAAACCTGCGTGCGGTAAAAGAAAACATAATAATTTGCCCCTTGCAGCGCACTGTGCCGCAAGAGCAAATTGTGTTAGCGGGTGAAAACATTTGCTTCAGCTACGGTGAAAACAAGGTTTTAAACGGCCTCAATTTCGAGCTTCACAAGGGAGAAATCGCCTTTTTGTGCGGTGCCAACGGTGCCGGAAAAAGCACCTTGTTAGAGCTGATATGTGCTTTTCACAAGCCGAGCAGCGGTAGTGTTCATGTTCATAATAATCACCGGCTCGGCTATTTGGCGCAAAATCCGGTTTTTTCCTTCTTAAAAGATACACTTTTAGAGGATTACCGCTTTGTACTTAAAAAGAATAAACTCCCCGAATCCGTTATTCGGGATGCGTTTGCGCGCTATCCGCTGTTTGCCGACTTAGAAGCACTCCTTGGCAAGAATCCGTTGGATTTATCGGGCGGTGAAAGAGCGAAAGCTGCTATCTTTAAGCTGATTTTGCTCGGCAGAGATATCATGCTCTTGGACGAGCCGGAAAAGCACTTGGATAAAAACAGTATGGAAGCTTTATCGAATATGCTCCTTAAGCTTTCAAAAAGCGGTTTTTCCTTCCTCATCGTTTCTCACTCGCCGGATTTTATCTACCGTACAGCACATGCGGTGCACCATTTAAGTGATGGGAGTATCACTTCGTTCACACCGGAGCAGTATTTCCCGCAGCAGTGCGAAACATCGCTCTACAAAGCCATTAAGCCGACAGCCCTGCCGCTGTCGGATGTCACGGAAGCGGAGGTGAAAACCCATGGATAAAGCCTTGCTGATTTCTTACTTTGCAGTCGGTGCCGTTTTAGCAGCCGTTTTTATCCTGATTGAAAAGAAAAAGCTGCCGCTATCCACCTTTTTGCCGGTCGTGGTCATGGTCGCAGTGGGCAGCATTGGCAGAATCATTTTCGGTTTTATTCCGAATGTGCAGCCGGTGACCGTCATCGTGGTATTGATGGGGCTTTGCTACAATCCCGAAAGCGGATTTTTAACCGGTGCGCTGTCCGCTTTGGTTTCAAATATGGTCATGGGGCAAGGCCCGTGGACCCTGTGGCAAATGTTTGCTTGGGGCTTCATCGGCTTGTTGGCAGGCTTTTTGGGAAAACTAAAGCCTTGCCGCACGGTTTATTTTGCAGTGCCCTTCAGCGCCCTGAGCGCATTTCTGTTTAGCATCATTACCGATATTTGGACAGTGATGACCTTGGGTGAAGGAATGACCTTCGGCTCTGCCGCCACTGTCTTTGGCGCCGGGCTGTTGTTCAACATTCCCCATGCTGTTTTTAATGCAGTGCTGTGTGCCATTCTCTTTGTACCGATGAACAGGCGCTTGGCACGCATCAAAACCAAATATTTAGACAGCGTCTAAAAAAGTAAATATTTAAAAATCAATACCACCCGTCAAACGGGTGGTTTGCTCAGGGGCTATAAGCCCCGTTACTAACCCGCGTCTCAAGGCGCGGGCTTTCACTTTGTTCAAGCCT
>ONWY01000090.1 GCA_900321665.1 uncultured Eubacteriales bacterium | reverse complement strand
ACAAATCAAGCAGCATCATTACGGTCGTTATTTAGAATATAGGAAGCACATTGTTTCCCGGCATTTTGAAAGCTTACCTGTGTTTGATTTTTCTCATTTTGCGCAAACAAAGGTGCAGGTGAATTTGCCGCTTCGCGTGAATCTTGCCGGCACTTGGACAGATGCTATGCCGTATTGCATTGACCGTGGCGGAAAAATGCTCAATATGGCGGTGACTTGTGAGGGTGATTTGCCGATACAAGTTTGTGCCGAAAGCATGGAAAATCGTGATATCGAATTTGAGATAAATGGCAAAAGAGAAATCTTTAAGTCGGGAATACAAAACGAACTGAGTGATTTTAATCTTTTTTATGCGGTTCTAAAAACAATCGGACTTTGCGATGCATACAAGCTTGAAAGCGGCTTTCGCTTGCGTGCGTGTGTGAAAGGCATAGACCGTGGTTCAGGGCTTGGCGTGAGCAGTATTGTGTTAGCCGGTTGTTTTATGGCGTTAGATAAGCTTTTTGGATTATCATTAACAACCGAGCAAATTGTTTCTTTTGTTTTTGTTGCAGAGCAGGTTATGGGAACAGGCGGCGGTTGGCAAGACCAAGTTGGCGCGCTGTATCCCGGTTTAAAAGTATCTGCCTCCTGCCCGGGTATAGAGCAAAGAATCAGGGTTCTTCCGCTCAAACCGGGCGATAATATCCGCCACTTAATCAATAACAAAAGCATATTGATTCCGACCGGAGTACAGCATTTTGGAAAAAGCATTGTTGGCGATGTTATGCAGCGATATTTAGCTGATAATGAGGAATGTTTGTTCGGCTTTGAAAAGATATACAAGCTCAATGATGCTTTTATTCAAGCGATAGAGAGTGATAATGCTGATGCGTTTTGCGCATGTGTGAATCTTCATTCCTCTATTTTAGAAAACATATCTCATCAAACGAGTACAATACAAACCGAGCAAATGGCGCGGGCATTGCAACCGTATGTAAAAGCACTCAGCCTTTGCGGAGCAGGCGGTGGCGGCTATTTTTATGCGGTGCTGCGCGATGAGATAAACCGAGAAGATTTTAAAAATAATTTTAAAACACTGTTTCCTTCGGTAGGCAGTGCACCAAAGAAAATAGAATTGTACTATGAAAAATAACAACTTGGAAGGTAAGCAATTGATTTATCCGTATTTTCAAAATGATTTAGAGATTGTTCGCAAGGCATTGGAATCCGTGAATATCCAAACATTTGAACAATTAGTTAGTGATGTTTGTGCAGTATTAAACAATCAAAATAAAGTTATTATAACCGGTGTCGGTAAGAATTATCCGATTTGTCAAAAGGTGGCAGATAGTATGCGCTCTATCGGTTTACAGGTGTTTGCGCTCGGAGCATATGAGGCGCTTCACGGTTCAATGGGATTCATTCGGCAGGGAGATTTATTAATCATTCTCAGCAAAAGCGGCGAAACCAAAGAATTGGTAACATTTTTAAACTGTGTGCGCGAAAAAGTCGATAGCTACTTAATCACATTTACTTCGGAAAGTAAACTCTCCGGGCTGGCTCATCACCAAATCACAATGAAATTGGAAGCGGAAGGGGATATGTGGAATATGATCCCGGGCAATTCCACAACGGCATCGTTAATGTTATTGCAAACTCTGACAACGCAGGTTCAAAAGCGCTTAGAGTTAGATTTGGAAAGAGACTTTTTATCTCACCACCCCGGTGGTTATATCGGAGAAAATTCGGGTTCTAAAAAATAGGGAGAAAAATGAGAAACTTTTATTTAGTGCAAGCTGGTTGCTTATATGGTGATACCTACTACTTACCGTATGCGGTGGGTATGCTTGCCGCGTTTGCGCTAAATGATGAAGCGGTCAAAAGTGAATACCGCCTTGGCAGAATTGTGTACACATTGGAGGATATTGAGAGCGCCATTGCCTCTTTTGAAAACCCTGCTTTGGTCGGTTTTTCCAACTCTATTTGGAATTATGAATATAACTTGGAATTTGCGAAAAGGTTAAAGGCGCTCTACCCCGATTGTATCATTGAATTTGGAGGGCATCACATTCCGCCCGATACCTCGTATTTAGAAAAATATTCGTTTGTGGATATCCTTACGCACGGCAAAGGGGAAGAGTCATTTCGAGATATATTGCTCGGTTTACTCGGTGAAAAAGAAATAGAGAATATTCCGAACATTTCATACCGCACCAAAACGGGTGAAATTATAAAAAACAACACTGCACCGATTACGATTACCGACTATCCCTCGCCGTATTTAAGCGGGGTGTTTGATGAGATTATTCGCACTGCCGAATACCATTTATCGTGTGTGCTTGAAACCAACCGCGGTTGTCCGTACAACTGCTGTTATTGCGATTGGGGAGAGTTAAATTCTCCCGTGCGGTTGTTTCCGCTTGAAAAGGTCTTTGCGGAAATGGAATGGATGGCGGCAAATAAAATGGAGTTTGTCTATTGTGTGGATGCGAACTTCGGTATGTTTGAGCGCGATTTGCAAATCGCCGAGAAATTAGTGGATTTAAAAGAAACTTTCGGCTATCCCAATCGCCTGCAAGTATCCTATGCAAAAAATCAACCCGATAGGGTGTTTCAAATCAATAAACTTTTAGCCGACCACGGTATCGGCAAGGGTGCTACATTGGCACTGCAAAGTCTTGAACCTAAGGTTCTTGAAAATGTGGGCAGAGCCAATATATCTAAAGAGGAATATATGCGCCGCATTGCGCAGTTTCGCTCTGCCGGTATTTCTACATATACAGAGTTGATTTTGGGACTGCCCGGTGAAACATTAGATACTTTTTGCCACGGGCTTTGCGAATTACTTGAGATGGGGCAGCACTCTTCCGTGACCGCTTACCATTGTGAGTTGTTACCGGGCTCGGAAATGAGCACACCGGCATACATGCAAAAGCACGGCATCAAAACCGTGTGCACGGCTCTTGACCAATTTCATTGTAATGATATGAGCGATACGCTGTCGGGTTACTCCAATATAGTTGTCGGTACGAATACCATGAGTGTGTCGGAGTGGGTGCAGGCGAATTTCTTTGCCGCAGGCGTGCAGGCATTTCATCATTTCGGGCTTACACAGTGTTTTGCCATGTATGTGCGCCATGAATGCGGTGTTTCATACTATGATTTTTACAGCGCACTCTTAGAATATATTTTAACGAAAACCTCATTTTGTAAATCTGTTTTGGAGCAGGTGCGTGAAGTGCTCGAAAACTTTGTTGCCGGCAAAGGTACTTTGACGGTAATTGATACGCATTTTGGCGATATTACCTGGCCTTTGGAAGAGGCGATTTTCTTAAAATGTTTGTATTGTTCCGATGTTTTTTATGAAGAAATAGAGCCCTTCGTAAAACAATATGTCAGTGATGATACACTGCTTGCCGATTTGTCGGTTTACCAAACAAATGCAGTGTTGCGCCCGCAATGTAACGGTGTGTGTGCCGCTTTTCATTTTCAGTTTAAAGATTATTTCGAAGCGGTTTTATCCAATGCATATATACCGTTAAAAAAACAAATACAAACTTACCGTTTTTTCACTCCTTTTGAAACAAAAGATTGGGAAGAGTACGGTAGAATCATTGTGTGGTACGGTAGGCGCAACAGCCGTATGCTCTATTCCAGTGCACCGAATAGAATAGAAGAAGTCGAGGGCATATTACCATGAAAAAAATATATATGTCCCAACCCAATTCACAATATGGTGATTCTGTCTATTTTCCGTATACGGCAGGTTCTTTGCTCGCATTTGCATTTGAAGATGAGAGGGTAAGAGAACACTATCACTTTGAAGCGTTTATCTACAAAAAAGAGCCGTTGGATGAAGTGATGCAAAAAATTAAAAATCCTGATTTTATCGGCTTTTGTTGCTATGTTTGGAATTATGAATATAACAAAGCGCTTGCAAAACGCATAAAAGAAAAATACCCGCAGTGCATTACTTGTTTCGGCGGGCATCAGATTTATGAAAAAGCGGATGTCATCGAGAATGAAAATGTAGATATTGTGATGTTCGGCGAGGGGGAAGATAACTTTAAAAATGTATTGCTTGCCCTAAGCGATGAGGGCAGGTTAGATACTATCCCGAATATTATGTACCGCAAGAACGGTGAAAGGATATTCACCGAAAAAGCGGTAAAACCGATACCGGAACGCGTTTCGCCTTACCTTGGCGGTTGGTTTGATACTTTGCTCGAAGAAGAAAAAGAACTCGATTTTTCTGCCGTGCTTGAAACGAACCGCGGCTGTCCGAACCATTGCTCGTTTTGCGATTGGGGCAATATTAAAGCAAGAGTGCATCAGTATCAAAAAGAGCAAGTTTTAAAAGAGATTGACTGGTTCAGCGAAAAGAAAATTGAATATGTTTATTGTGCGGACGGTAATTTCGGCTTATTCCCGCGCGATATGGAGTTTGTAGATTATTTTATTGCGGTAAAACAAAAAAACGGTTTCCCGCAAAAGTTTCAGGCAACCTATTCCAAAACGAATCCGGAAACGGTATTTGAGATTAATAAAAAACTCAATGCCGCAGGCATGAGCAAAGGAGCTACACTTTCCTTCCAATCGATGGATGAAACGGTTTTACTTAATATTAACCGAAAAAATATGCCGCTTTCCAAATTCAAGCAGTTGATGAAACTCTATCACGAAAACGGCATACCTACCTATTCCGAAATTATTTTAGGACTACCGGGTGAAACATACCAATCCTTTAAAGAGGGGATTGAGCAGTTATTGGAGTACGGGCAGCATATGGCAATTAACTTTTTTAACTGTGAAGTGCTCAATAATGCCGAAATGAACAAGCCTGCGTATTTAGAAAAATATGATATTAAAAGTTCTAAAATGGAACAGTATCAATACCATACGGAGGCTTTTAAAAAGGGCATTACCGAGTATTCCAACATTGTCACTTCTACTGCTTCCATGCCGCATAAGGCGTGGATTGACTCCAATGTACTCGGCGTATTTGTCAGAGCCTTTCACAACTTAGGGCTTTTTCAGTGTTACGCTATTTATTTAAACAAAGAAAAAGGGGTAAAATACACCGATTTTTACGAGCGTTTTATTGCGTTTTGCGAAGCACATCCTCAAACTGCAGGCGGTAAAATATTAACTTGGCTACGCTCAAAATTCCAGTCCGTGATTGACGGTGGAGGATCGCTGACGCATAAAGACATAGTTTTCGGTAAATTGCAGTGGCCGTTGGATGAAGCGTGTTTTTTAATGGTGTTGCATGAAATAGACCTTTTTCGCAAGGAAACAGAACCGTTTTTGGCATCGTTTTTTGATGATAACGAGTTGTTTGAAGATATTAAACTTTACCAACAAACGGTTGTCAAAACACCGGTATCGGTTCCGGTAACACTGCATTTTCACTATGATTGGCACCGGTATTTTAAGGCAGTTTATCTCAATTCTTATGAAACACTCCATAAGGTAGAAAACACATTGCATTTTGAACCCGGATTCATTTATAAGGATTTACCGCGTTTTGCCATTCACACGGTTTGGTATGGCAGGCGCGGCGGGCAAAATATTATATCGGACATCCGGTATCTTAACTAAGAGGCACATATGAGCACAAACAGCAAAAAGAAAAATATTTATTTTGTACAGCCTAACAGTATGTTGGGCGGCTCTATCTATTTTCCGTATGCTGTGGGTGTGATTGCTTCTTATTGTTTTTCATTTTCTGAGATTGATGAGCATTACAACTTAGCAGGTATCGTCTTTAAAGAGGACCCGTTGCAAGAAGTTTTTAAGCATTTGGAAGAGCCTTATGCCGTGGCGTTTTCCAACTATTTTTGGAATTATCGTTACAATCTGGATTTGGCTCAAAAGATTAAGGAATGTTACCCGGAGTGCTTAATTGTTTTCGGTGGTCATCAAATACCGAAGAACACCTCCTGGCTTGAAAAGTATCCTTTTATTGATTTGTTAATATTCGGTGAAGGAGAAATCCCGTTTTATGAACTTCTAAAATGCCAATTGACATCGGAAAGCTTTGAGAGTATTCCAAATATTGCCTACAGATGTGAAAATACAATTTACCAAACTAATGCTCACTTTGTCGGTGTGAAAGAATACCCGTCACCGTATACTAAAGGTGTTTTTGAAAAGCTCCTAAATGTGGATGATTCTTTAGAATTTAATGCGCAGCTCGAAACCAACCGCGGCTGCCCCGCCGATGCGCCTTTTTGATATGCAAAAAATCAAAAGCGATTTAGAGTGGATGGCACGGCACAAAATTGTGTACTGTATGTGCGTGGACTCTAACTTCGGGCTGTATGAACGCGATGAGGAGATTGCAGAGTATATTGTATCTCTTAAAGAAAAATACGGCTACCCGCAGCGCTTCGGTGCGTGCTTTGCCAAAAATAAAACCGACCGTATTTTCAGAATTAATAAAGTGTTAAATGAAGCCGGTATGAGCAAAGGTGTTTCATTGGCATTTCAAAGCATGTCGGATGAGGTGCTCAAAAATGTTTCGAGAACCAATATGAATAAAGATAAACTCTTTGAGCAACTGAAACTGTACCATGAGCATAACATCCCTACCTATACCGAACTGATTTTAGGCTTGCCCGGCGAAACGTATGAGAGTTTTTGCACCGGTATGTGCGAGTTGTTGGAACTCGGTCAACATGATTCGATTAATGTGTTTCGTTGTGAAGTGTACCCGAATTCCGACCTTGCCGATGCGGCGTATATGAAAAAATTCGGTATTAAAACGGCAGTCAATAAAATGAATATCAATCATTGCGATATTCAAAATGCCGTGTTTGCCGGCGGGTTGGAATATATTATTGGAACCTCTACCATGACAAGGGAGCAACTTGCCGAGGCAAACTTGTTTTCCGCTTGTATTCAGGGCATTCACTGCCATGGTCTGTTGCAATTTGTTGCCATTTATTTGCATAATGAACTGGGTATCAAATACTATGACTTTTATTCCGGTTGGATACAGTATTTTTTAGTCAAAGAACAAACACTCATCGGCTCGGTTTTAAATAAAATTAAAAAAAGCATTAGAGCCGTAGAGCGCAGTGAAGTGGATTTTTCATATATCAATCGTGAGTTCGGCGATATCACCTGGCCTTATGAAGAATCGGTTTTCTTGGATTTTGTGAATGCATTAGACCGGTTTTATGATGAAGTACGCATGTTTTTAACACGCTACGGGATAGAAAACGAATTACTTGCCGAACTCATTTCATACCAGCGCAACCGTATCACCCTGCCGGGCAACAATGATGTGAGAGCCGACTATAACTATAATTTTTATGAATACTTTAAGGCGGCGTTTGAAAATGCGCCTGTTTCGTTAAAGAAACAATCTCAAACCATCCGGTTTTATTCCGATTTTAATTTTGAAACAAAACCTGATTATTTTAA
>ONWY01000200.1 GCA_900321665.1 uncultured Eubacteriales bacterium | reverse complement strand
TTGTTACAAAGCTTTCGATTACCAACCTGCTCGATTTGTGCGGTATGAGCTTTTTGCTCGCGCAGGGTATCGGCAGGTGGGGCAACTTCTTTAACCAAGAGGCGTTCGGCACCAATACCACCACCGCTTTGTTTAGAATGTACAGTGAAAAAACCAGAGATTATTTGCTCTCCGTGCAGGCGGATTTAGCGGCAAAGGGGGTTACCGTTTACCCCGACCAACCGGTGCACCCGACCTTTTTGTATGAAAGCACGCTGTGCATTTTAGGCTTTATCATTTGCCGCATTATTTGCAACAAATATCGCAAATTCAGAGGTGAAATCTTTGCCTTTTACTTGGTTTGGTACGGCGCAGTGCGCTTCTTTATTGAAGGCATGCGTACCGACTCCCTTTACATAGGGCATACCAATATCCGCATTTCGCAGGTGGTTTCTTTGGTGATGGTTGCCGCCGGTATTGTGTGGTTAATTGCAGGCTTTGTCTATGCAAAGAAGCACCCGCTGCACCAGGAAATCCGCCCCAAAAAGGCAAAGGGTGATAAAATCGATTGGAAAAATACCGCGCCCCATGCGCCGGGCTTTGACCGCTTCGGCAAGTGGGTAAAAGAGGGCTATATTGACCCCGAATACAGCGGTAAATTTGCGCGAGCAGGGCATCCTGCTTCAGAGAGCGATAGCACTCAAACGGCGCAAGTAAAGGAAAATAGCGCCGATAAGACAAAATCGGATAATATAATACAAAATCGTATAACAGAAGAAAGTGCACCGCCCGAGAGCAGTGCGCAAGAGGCGGAGGATGAAAATGGTACTGATTGATGGAAAAACCGTTGCGCAAGCGCTCAAGGACCGCATTGCCAGCGAGGTACGGGAAAGGGGCTACACCCCCGGGCTTGCGGTGATTATTGTCGGCGATGACCCGGCATCAAGGGTGTATGTCAACAACAAGAAAAAAGCGTGCGCCTATTGCGGCTTTTACAGCGAGGAATATGCTTTGCCCGCCTCGGCTTCGCAGCAGGAATTGATTGCGCTGATTGAAAAACTGAATGCCGATGAGAGGATTGACGGCATCCTCTGCCAGCTGCCGCTGCCCGCGCATATTGATGAAAAAGCAGTCATTGAAGCGATTGCGCCTGCAAAGGATGTGGATGCCTTTAGCGAAGCGGATGTCGGCAAGGTGATGATTGGCAACTATACCTTTTCACCCTGCACCCCCGCAGGGGTCATGGAGCTGTTGCGGTATTATGACATAGATGTCAGCGGGAAAAGCGCTGTCATTATCGGCAGGAGCAATATTGTCGGCAAGCCGATGGCGATGCTGCTGCTGCATGCCGATGCGACCGTTACCGTTTGCCACTCGAAAACCGAAAATCTTAGGGAGATTTGCCGCAGTGCGGATATTTTAGTCAGTGCAGTCGGCAAAATCGGCGCAGTCACTGCCGATATGGTCAAAGAGGGTGCAGTGGTCATTGATGTCGGTATCAACCGCGGGAGCGATGGAAAGCTGCACGGCGATGTGGATTTTGAAGCGGTGAAGGAGAAAGCCTCCTATATCACCCCGGTTCCCGGCGGAGTGGGGCCGATGACCATCGCTGTCTTAATGCAAAACACTTTAAAAGCATATAAAAGTAATAAAAATATCAATTAAACATTGACAAAGCGGCGCACTTGTGCTAAAATACCAACTGCCGCATACCAAGGGCGAAGTGTGCCTGCCGGCAAAATCGGGCTCACTTCACAAAACCGCAGGTTGCCCCGCGCGTAGCGAGACTGATAAAGGAAGGTAAATGAAAATGTACGCTGTTATCGAAACAGGCGGTAAGCAGTACAAGGTTGAAAAAGGCGATGTTATCTACATTGAGAAGCTCGCTGTCGAAGAAGAAGCAACCGTTACTTTTGATAAAGTAATTGCTGTCGGTGCCGATGAAATCAAGGTTGGCACACCGTATGTTGATGGTGCAAAGGTGGAAGCAAAGGTTCTCAAAAACGGCAAAGCCAAGAAAATCGTTGTTATGACCTACAAGCCCAAGAAGAATGAAAAGCGCAAGTTAGGTCATCGTCAGCCCTACACCAAGGTTGAGATTACCGAGATTGTCGGCTAATGATTCGGGTTTTATTCTTTGAAAGCGGCGGAAAGCCAACCGGCTTCGAGATTTCGGGCCACGCGCTCTTTTCCGACCACGGTAGCGATATTGTCTGCTCCGCAGTCAGCTCTGCGGCAATTCTGGCAGCCAACACCGTGACCGAGGTATTCGGTGAGCCGGCTGAGGTCAAGGTCGAGGAAGGGTATCTGCTTTTTAAAGGAGCAAAAACCGAAACTTCGCAAGGGGTTTTGCAAGGGCTTCGGCTGCATTTAGAGCAGCTCGCCGCGCAATATCCCGCAAACATAACTGTATCTTAATAGGAGGTATCACGATGATTAGATTAAATATCCAATTATTTGCTCATAAAAAAGGTATGGGTTCTACAAAGAACGGTAGAGATAGCGAATCCAAGCGCCTTGGCGCTAAGAAGGCAGATGGCCAGTTTGTGCTTGCAGGCAACATTCTCTACAAGCAAAGAGGAACTCATATTCACCCCGGCAACAATGTAGGTATCGGTAGTGACGATACACTCTACGCTAAGATTGACGGTAAGGTGAAATACGAGCGCTACGACAAAAATCGCCGCAAGGTGTCTGTTTACGCAGTAGAACAGTAAGCTAAATAGTAAAAACCGCCAAGGGCTTGCCTTTGGCGGTTTTTTTGCGCGCTTTGCGCAGGTTCGCGGGCAGCGAGCAGCGGGCGCTGCTCGCTGCCCGCTGAGTGATGTTTGCTTTTGCAAGTGATGCTGTAAAATAATTACAGTGATGCTTGTGCTGCGCATCAAAGATGTTTTGGCTTCGCCAAAGTGATGGTGGAAAAGCAAAGATTCGCATTGCAAAACTTCTTCGTTTCACTGGGAATGACGCGGGATATGTCAAAAGCCTGTTTGTTATGCTGAGAACTTTGAGAAATCTTTAAAATCAGGCGCGGGTCCCGCCCTCAACTCAACTCAACTCAACACCATACACCAAAAAACTAAACACTATTTATCCGCCTAAGGGTAGATAAATTTAAGCGCAGCGGAACAAGTGCGAATGTGTTACCCTTCATTCTTCTTTTTTCTTTCTTCTTTGCTCGCAACGCGAGCTTTAGCTCCTTGTGCAATGCATACAATGAAAACCGTGAATTTTCTTGCAAAATCACGGTTTCATTTTTTGAAAAAATATACTATAATGAATGTGTAGAAAAATTTTCAAAAGGGATATCCCTTTTGTTGTTTCCTTTCAGGAAACAACAAAG
>ONWY01000203.1 GCA_900321665.1 uncultured Eubacteriales bacterium | reverse complement strand
AGGCTTGAACAAAGTGAAAGCCCGCGCCTTGAGACGCGGGTTAGTAACGGGGCTTATAGCCCCTGAGCAAACCACCCGTTTGACGGGTGGTATTGATTGCAATTATGGCAAAAAAGATGCGGTTTGAGGGCTAAGGAGAGTAGCAATAACGAACTAATTGTGCGAAAAGATAGGATTGTGGGGCAAATCTTCGTTCTCGCTACTCTCCTTATGAGGCCTCACCCTTTATACAGCTCCTGTTTTTTCTGTTGGAGAATTTAAACGGATTTGTAACCTTAAAACCGGTAATCAGAGCATAAGGCGAATGTACGGTTTCTTTCTTTTGTAGCGGTAAAAAATGTTAGGCTTGCTTATGAGCTGATGGCAATCGGTTGGCAGTTATTTATATAAATGCATTTTTTTAGGTATTTTATTTGCTTTTTTGCTTGATGGTTGCCTGGCTGTAATCAAAATCGCATACCACTGTGTGAAGGTATTGAAAGCTCAATACTCCGGTATATAGTGCACTGCGGTGTTGAATGTTTATGTGTGAAATGCTTTAGGAAACCCCCGTTCATTGTGTAATTGAACGGGGGTTTAAAAGTGTTTTTATTGTCTGCTTTAAGTTGATAAAACGGTGGTTATGATTAATTCATCTTACCAAATGTGCTACGCAGTAACTTTCTGATGTCATAAGTCTCTTCATCGGTTGAGTTGCTGTAAGCAGCGGAATAACGAATTTGCAATTCAATTTGCTTTTCATTATATTCTTTTACGCTTTTATCGAGCATATCCAGGAATAAGTCCGCTTTGGTGGCAGGGCACTGTTCAAACAGCCCCATAAACATACCACCGTTATTAAAGCCCATAAACCCGTAATTGCGCGAGAGCGTTTTCACCATTTCACCAAAATCACGCAATAGCGTATCTCCTGCCGAACGTCCCAAAGTGTCGTTGAGTTCTTTAAGATTGTCCAGGCGTAGTATCATACAGGTAAATTGTTCGCCGAGTTCTTTTTCACTCAAGCCGTTCAGTTGCACATCACAACGCTGGCGGTTGGGCAGTTTGGTGGTTTTATCGGTATAAATAATGTATTCGATAAAGTCTTTGAGTCTGCCGATGACCACGGCGCCCACGCAACCGAAGAATAAGAAGAACACAAGCGCCAATGCCAAATACAGTTTGGTGTTGACTTTTTGTGATGTGACAATGGAATTGAGAATGTTCAAATAATCCGCGCCGATAAACTCGTTGAGTTCGCGTGCGGTTGCCTGCACGATTTTGTACTCATCGTTGAGGGTTTTGACAAGGGTATCAATTTCCGTTTCCACATCTTTGCTTAATACCCGGTTATTTGTATTGTCCACAAAGACGGAACGAATATATTTGGTATGTTCTTTATCAATTTGGTCGTTTTTGATGGACTGATTAATCTGCACATATGCCTGAATCAAGTCATCATAGGTGGTGATGACATTTAACTCATCACCGTAGTGGTCAACATCTTCAATAATGGTGGAGCCGGTACTTTCATCCGAGTCATCCTGCAGTGCTTTTTTGGAGCTGTTAATGCCCTTTTCGCTGTAATTATCAATCAGATATTTTAATTTCTTCGCCTTTTGGCGGCTGTTTTGAATACTGATATCAAGGTCTTCTATATGCTTTTGCTGTTTTTTGAGCAACAAGTCATTATCTTTTGTATACTTGTTTTGCAAAATGGAAGCATACAAATGCGGTACCTTGTGATTGATAATGTAACTGTAAATATTTTCTAAATCCGTAAAGGTATAGCCGGTGGCAGACGCTCTGAAATCCGGGTAAGACGCCTTTTTTTGCTGCAAATAGTCGTCAATATCTTTGACCGTTTGCTGCAAAATTTCGGCACACTCTATGTAATCGTAATCATTCGAAGAGATGTTGGAGGCGTTGTTCGGCAAAATGAGTTGGTCTACATATTTTTCACTGTAAAACATATAGTAGTTCTCGATAATGGCATCTAACATATTGCCGGCGTAGTTCATGGATTTTTCGGAATCCGCCTCATAGGTAATCACATAGTCGGTCGGAAAATAACTGTATTCTTCGCCCTTGGAGATGGCGGTTTCTTTTTTTTCTTCCTCCTCTTCGGGGATGATGGGCGTTACCTTAACTTTTGAGCGCACTTCATCGACCGAGCAGTTGAGCCCCAAATCTTCTATGGCGCCCTTAATAACGGTGGAAGAGTAAATTTCGGAAACATCTAATTTTTCACCGTTGGGCGTTAACCCGTCGGTAATTGCACCGTTGGCATAGCGAATCACGGTAGTTGCCGTATACACCTGCTGTGAACCGGCATAAAAGTAAACGGCAACCGCGCCGAGCAGCGCGACGATTAAAATAATAAACTTGCCTTTGGAAAGGTAGCGTAATAACTGAAATTCTTTCATTGTTGCTTACCTCCCTGCGCACTAAGTTGTCTGAATCTAAGCCAAAGCAGGGCATAAATGCCTGCAATAAACAGCACGGCAATTGCCGCAAGTTTAATCGGCTGCAGTTTTTGCAGAATAGAACCGTCGTGAGACTTAAAGGTCAAATAATCTTTGGTTTTGTATTTGATATAGGCTTTGTCTACCGCCTCGATTTGCCCGGAGAGTTTATTGAATTTATCGCGAATACTCTCAATCATATTAGAGGCTTTTTGTATATCGTCAGGTTGATTAGCACCTGCTTGCATTTTGCCCATAATTTCACGGTTGATGTGAATTTCTTTGGCAATCTCCTGCGCGGTTTTCAAATAATCATCTGCCTGCTTCGCCATATAGTCCATGCCGGTTTTGGTTTTAGACATATAGTAGGTGTGCTTGCTTTGGTCAATAGAGGGAATCAACACGTTACTAATCATGGATTCATCATACATTTCTATGCCGGCGTTATGCACGTTGTAGGCGGAAATGTCTTTATCGTAATCAATCTGTTTCATACGGTTGATGTATGCAAGTGAGCGCAAATAGCGCGTTTTGTCAAGAGAGCAGCCCGCTTCAATCACAAACGCACGGTATTTCGCAATATCGTAATTGCGCAAATCCTCTAACTTTTGCGAAAGGGATTTAAAGGTTTCATCACTTTCTTTCTCGGTAAAGGTTTTGGATTGCTTTGCCCTGGTGTTTAAGTATTTTTCGAGTTGTTGTGCCTTTAAATCAAACAAATCGGCAACTTCCAAAAATTCTTCATCATTAAACCTGTCAATATCAAAAGAGAGAATCGAGCGGTTTTCGGTGTAATTGGTATACAGAAAATCTTTATAGGCTTTGCAAAG
>ONWY01000227.1:653-3654 GCA_900321665.1 uncultured Eubacteriales bacterium | reverse complement strand
TCTCTTTTTGCTCTTTTTTGTTGATGGTGTAGAAATATACCGGAATGCAGCTTAAGAGCGTGCAGATGCCGGGAATGAGCCACTGTGCCGCTAAGATGGTATTGGGAACCACCGGGTGGGCAAGACCGTAGGCATACGCATCGTGTGCCTGGTAGCCGCAAAGCCCGACCAAGAAGATGGCAACGGCAACGGAAAAGGCGTTGGAAACCTTGACACCTAAGGAGAACACGGCATACTGTGTTCCCTCGGTGCGCTTGCCGGTTTTCATCTCCTGATAATCGACTGTTTCCGCAAGCATCACCATCGGCGTAAAGCCATGGGTGCCAAACATAAAGCCAATAAAGAATTGGTACAAAACTGCGGCAATCAGAGAGCGGAAAATGCCGCTCGGACCACCGATAAGATACAGAACATAAGAAATGGTGGAAACAATAAAGCCGTAAATCCCGAAAACAAAATAAGTTTTCTTGACACCCAATTTGCTGTTGATAATCGGCACGGTGACAATGGATACCACACTGCCGATAGCCGAGCCGATGCCTAAGATAATCGGCAGGTTTTCACCGGAGAGCACAATGCCGCCAAATTCGATTTTATCAAAGAGAACGCTTGCCGCCTGCACACCGACACTCATGCCCATATTTCTGCCGAAGCCGAGCATCAGCAGCAAAAAGACCATCAGCAAATTGCGGTTGTGCTTCATTTCGCTAAACATCGCTTTAAAGCTCATTTTGCTCGGCTCGCTTTTGACAACCTCTTTAGAGCCTTTGATGAGCGCTAAGTAACACAGCAGACCGACCACATCGATAAAGAGTGCCGTGACAATATATGCTTTTTCGGTAATCGCGCCGTTTTCACTCTTTACCAAAATGCAAATGATGGGGATGACAAGCCCCGGTGCCGCAAGGCCAATGGTTTTCATAAAATTGGAAATACCCGCTGCCGTGTTGCGCTCCTCTGCGTTGGGTGTAATCAAAGCGAGCATGCCCTGGCTCGGGATATCGGCAAAGCTCATGGCAACATTCCAAATGATAGTGGTAAGAGTGATGTAGATATACATCACGATGTTAGAGCTGAAATTGATTTTTACAAATATTAAGGTGGTGAAAATCGCCAGCGGCAATGCGCTCATTGCCACAAACGGTTTCATCTTACCGCTTTTAAAATGCGAGCGGTCAATGATGTTGCCAATCACAGGGTCGGCAAAGGAGCTGATGAGCTTTGCCACCAAAATGATAATGGCGCAAATAGTCAAATCCGCGCGCAGAATGCTGGTGTAAAATTGCGATTGGTAGGAATTAATATAGCCGATAAAAAATTGGATGCCGAAAATTCCGATACCGTAAATCAGTGCCTTGCCAAAGGGCAAGGTCTTATTGATACTCTTTCCCATTGTTTTTCTCCACCTCATTTCATATAAATTAATGATATCACAAACGGTACGCAATTACAATATTTTATTGTTGCGAAACAGCACTCTTTATTGTATAATAAAAAAGATAGAATGCAGAAGTATTGCTGTCGAGGGGCCGCTTTTCCGCTCGGGTGAGCGAAGGCGCAGCGCAAAAGCTGCATTTTCTTACTGTCATTCATTATTAAGGGGGAGAAAAAGGATGTTTTTTGAAAAATTAGATGCATTTGACCACGAGGTGTATGCCTCTTGCGAAAAGGAGTTAAACAGGCAGCGCGGCAATATCGAGCTGATTGCTTCCGAAAACATTGTATCGGAGGCGGTTTTGCTCGCGGCAGGCGGTATTTTGACCAATAAATATGCAGAGGGCTATCCCTCCAAGCGCTACTACGGCGGTTGCCGCTTTGTGGATGAAGTGGAGGAAATCGCAAGGCAAAGAGCTAAAAAGCTCTTTGGCGCCAATTTTGCCAATGTACAGCCGCACTCGGGAGCCAATGCAAACCTGGCAGCCTTTTTTGCACTCCTGCAGCCGGGCGATACGGTTTTATCTATGTCCTTAGCAGGTGGCGGGCATCTCTCCCACGGCTCACCGGTGAATATTTCGGGAAAGTATTTTAATATCGTTCCCTACAGTGTGAACGATGAAGGCTTTATTGATTACGGCGCGGTGCGAGAGTTGGCGCTTGCACACCGACCGAAGCTGATATTGGCAGGCGCTTCCGCTTACCCGCGCACGATAGATTTTAAGCGCTTTAAAGAAATAGCGGATGAAGTCGGCGCTTATTTTATGGTGGATATGGCGCACATCGCAGGCTTGGTGGCGGCAGGGGAGCACCCGAGCCCGGTGCCTTATGCGGATGTGGTAACCTCTACTACCCACAAAACACTCAGAGGTCCGCGTGGCGGCTTGATTTTAAGCAACGATGAGGAAATTGCGCTGCGCATCAATAAAGCGGTATTTCCCGGTACACAGGGCGGCCCGCTGATGCATGTGATTGCCGCAAAAGCCGTGGCTTTCGGCGAGGCATTGCAACCGGCATTTAAAGACTACCAGGCGCAGATTGTGAAAAACGCCAAGGCACTTTCTCTTGCATTGTTGGAGGAGGGCTTCGATTTGGTATCGGGCGGAACGGATAATCACCTGATGTTGGTGGATTTAAGAAGGCTCGGCATCACCGGCAAGGAATTTGAGCATCGGCTCGATGAGGTACACATCACCTGCAATAAAAATGCCATTCCCAATGACCCTCAAAAGCCGTTTGTAACAAGCGGTGTGCGCATCGGTACCCCGGCGGTGACCAGCCGCGGATTTAAGGAGGCACAAATGCAGCAGATTGCCCGCTGGATGAAGCGCGCGGCAACGGATTTTGAAGCAGGTAAAGAAAACATCTCGCGGGAGGTACAACAGCTGTGCGAGCAGTTCCCGATATATTAAAAGACCGCTTTGCGGTCTTTTTTATTCTAATTTATCTGCTAAAGGCAGATAAATTAGAATTTAGCGGGCTAACGCCCTTTAAAGAAGAAAGAAAAAAGAAAAAAGAAAAATGAATGGCGGGACACCCGCACCCGATTTATATAACAATCCATCCG
>ONWY01000227.1:0-647 GCA_900321665.1 uncultured Eubacteriales bacterium | reverse complement strand
AGCTTGTATCTACACCATTTTCAAAGTAATAACTCGGAGTGGAATACTTGCACTTTCATTTATTAGAGCGAAGCGGAACGAGTGCGAGTGCCTCGCCCACCATTCTTATTTCTTCTTTCTTATTTCTTCTTTCAGCGAGTGAAACGAGCGTCTAAATTCTAATTTAGCCGCCGCTTGCGGTGGCATAAATTAGAATTTAAATCTTGACTAATTATTTTGACTATTATATAATATTTTTATACTATTTTAATAAAGAGGAGTAAACATTATGGCGGAGCAAAAACAAAAGTTCACCGAAAAGCATGCCGAAATATGGAAATTTATCAAATTTACCCTTGTCGGCTTTTCTTCAACGATTGTGGAGTTAGGTGTATTCTATCTTTTACAGTATGTGGTATTTAAAAGCATCGCGCATGCGCCAATGCCCGACAATGGATTTTTTAAATTCCTGTCCAGCATCGGTTTGGCAGAAGGTAAAGGTATTTTCTATGCATATGTTATTTCTACCACCATTCCAGCTTCCCAGACTTACAGGAATTCCTCTTATGGTTGGGCTCTCATGGTATCATCCACGGAAAATGCATCACTTCAGTTCCATTACGCATGCAGTTTCATTCGGGTATGTCTGCGTGGCGCCGGTGCGGTGA
>ONWY01000096.1 GCA_900321665.1 uncultured Eubacteriales bacterium | reverse complement strand
AAAACGGCTTTTTGATTTTCATCGCAATAATCTTGGGCGAGACCTTCATCTTGAGCGCAACATACAATACTGCAAGCAGCAGCATCAGCACGCCGGCGCCCAAGGCGATGACAAACGGGAGCCACATCCCGCGCAAAATACCGGTTTTGCCCTCTATAATCTCCAAGCACAGGAATAAGCCGGCAAAAATCGGCACGAGCAGGCTGACCCACTCCGCAAGCTTTAAACCGACCATGTTGATTTGTCGGGTGATTTTTTTCACACTTGATACCTGCGTGCCCAGCACAATCAGCGCCGCACCCAGCACAAATGCCACTACTAACAGCTGCGGCGTGTTGGAATCCAAAAACGGCTCGATGATATTATTGGGAATAATCTCCTGAATATAGGACATTATCTGCTTGAGCGTGCCCGCACTAAAGCCTTTGTGGAAGGCATTTGCCAATATCAGCGGCACGCTGATGAGCACCGAAACGCCGGCAATTAAAAAGCTGAAGCCGAAATAGCGCGCAACGACATTGGAGCTGTTACCGCCCTGCTTATCTATGCGCTTGGTATTGAGCATGGTGGTGATGACCGTAAAGAAAATAATCGGTCCCGAAATTGCATTTAATGTGCGAATCCACAGCTTATAGGCAGGGTCTAAGAAATAATCCACAATCACATCCTGGCGCGCCTGTGGCAACAAAAAGTGCCCGATGAGCCCGAGTGCCACACCGATGAGCAGTGCCGCAAAAATAATCAGCACCGGGTTTGCTTTTTTGGTCGGGATTTTTATGCGCAGGATATTTTTACCCCAGGAATAGCTGTATTTCGGGTTGATGCCGACTGCGGTTTGCAAGGAACTGTTCCAATCGCCAAGCTCCGCATTCGTTTCACTCAAAGGGTTAAAGGCTTCTCCGTTTACCACCACCTTCAAATAGGGCGCAGTGAGCTTTGCATCCAGGTAAATATCGGCTTCCGCCTCCTCACCGAAATGCTCTCTTAGGCGCAGCATAATTTCCTCGAGGAGCAGGCGCACGGTCAAGCGGTTTCTTTTTTCCGCTTTCATGCCTGTCAGCTTTTCCTCCAGCCATTCCGATAGTTCATCAATACTCTGATATTTTAAATCAATGTGAAGCTTTCCGTATTCTTTAATGCGCATTACAGACTTCCTTTATAAAATATATTACATTATATTTTAACAAAATCAAGCGCACAATGCAAGCCGTTTGCGACCAAAACGGCGAATTTGTCGAAAAGGGAATATTTGCTATTGTACCGGTGCTATGCTATAATATTAAAAACAAAGTGCAGGTGATAAAAATGAATGAAATCAAATGCCCGCAATGCGGCGAAGTGTTTCGGGTCAACCAATCCGATTATGCGGAAATTGTCAAGCAAATTCGCGATGAACAGTTTCAAGCGGAAATCAGCGCGCGCCAAAAAGACTTTGAAGCGCTGATGCAAAAAGAAATTGCCCTGGCGAAATCGGAAGCGGAGAAGCAGTACGATGCCGCTATCGCACAAAAGCAAGCCGCTATCGCACAGCTGCAGGTGCAGCTTGATGCGCAAAAGGCAACAGAACAGCTTGCCATTCAATCCGCGCTTGCCGAGCAGGGAAAAGAGCTGTCCGCGCTTAGAGAAAAGCTCGCAGCGCAGGAAAATGAAAAAGCGCTCGCGCTGCAAACCGCGCAAGCACAAAATCAGGACGCGCTCTATCAAAAGCAAATCGAGATTGAGAAGCTAAAGGCACAAATGCAAGCGGATGAGGCAGATTTTCGCCGGCAGGAAAGCGCCTTGAAGGAGCGCTATGCCTCCCAACTGCGCGACAAGGATGAAATGATTGCCTACTACAAGGATTTCAAGCTCAAGCAATCCACCAAAATGGTCGGCGAGAGTCTCGAGCAGCACTGCTTGATTGAGTTCAACAAAAACCGTGCCGCCGCCTTCCAAAGCGCCACCTTCGGCAAGGATAACGACATCGGCACCGGCTCCAAGGGCGATTTCATTTTCCGCGATTATGATGAAAACGGGCTGGAATATATCTCCATCATGTTTGAGATGAAAAACGAAGCGGATGAAACCAAGACTAAGCACAAAAACGAGGACTTTTTGAAGGAGCTTGATAAAGACAGGCGCCAAAAGGGTTGCGAATATGCGGTGCTGGTATCCCTGCTCGAAAGCGATAATGAATACTACAACACCGGCATTGTGGATGTTTCTCATATTTATGAAAAAATGTATGTCATCCGCCCGCAGTTTTTTATCCCGATGATTACCCTGTTGCGCAATGCATCGCGCGGCGCGCTCTCCTACAAGCAGGAATTAGAGGTCCTCAAAAACCAAAATATCGATATCACGCATTTTGAAGAAAACATGGAAACCTTCAAAGCCGGCTTTTCCAGAAACTTTGAGCTGGCAAAGGGGCAATTCCAAAATGCGATTGATGAAATTGACAAATCGATTACCCACCTGCAAAAGATTAAAGAGAGCTTAACCAAATCCGAAAACCAGCTGCGCTTAGCAAATAACAAGGCGCAGGATTTAACGGTCAAAAAGCTGACACGCAACAACCCCACCATGGCACAAAAATTTGCCGCTCTCAAAAGCGACACCGCAAAAGAATAACGTAAAAAAGAAGGCAAGCCGCGCGGCTTGCCTTCTGTTTTTGCCTTATTATCTGATTTTGTAGATATTGACCTCGTATGCTCTCAGGTAATCTACCGGCCCTGCATAATTGGAAAGGGCGATTGCACCCTCTGCCTTTCTCGGGCGGTCAATCCTGTCGGCAGTCAGGTTCATTTCGATGTAAAACTTGCCCTCCTCGCTCTCGCGGAATAAGCAGAAGGTTTTATCATTGGTCTTGAGCGGAATAAAATCGCCGTAAACCATCGTGGCTTTGTTTGCCTTTCTCAGCGCCATCAGCGCCTTGTAATAATGATACGGGCTGCTTGCATCCTCTATCTCGCTTGCCGCGTTACACTCTTCGTAGTCACCGTTGACTCGAATCCACGGCGTGCCCGTTGTAAAGCCTGCCTGCTCCGAAGCATCCCAGCACATCGGTGTTCTCGAATTATCGCGGCTGCCGGCGAGAATGGTGCGCCAAGCCTCCTCTTGCGACTTACCGGCTTCGAGAAGCTTTGCGAATTTGTTGATGGATTCCACATCGCGGATTTCGCTCATATCGTTAAAATCGCAATTCATCATACCGAGCTCCTCGCCCTGGAAAATATAGGGTGTGCCCCTGCCGGTGAGCAGCATTGCGCCAATGAGCTTGGAAAGCGGTTTTCTGTATTTCTTATCGGGATTGACCTTGGAGACCATGCGCGGATTGTCATGGTTTTCAATCACAAGTGTCGGCCAAGAGGAGCCGTGAAGCTCCAGCTGATACTTTGTAAAGAGCTGCTTTAAATATTTCAAATCATAGCGGTAATCGCTCCAGCGCTCCTTGCCCGGTGTTTCGAGCTGGTCAAACAAGAAGGTTTCTCTGATTTCCTCGCGGGAGTCATCTACAAGATATTTCGCCATTTCCACCCCGATGCCGCCGGTCTCGCCGACACAGAAGGAATCGGGATATTTTTTAAAGGAATTCTCATTTAACTCGTGCAAATACTCCTGCAGGTGCGGTCCCCAGAAATAGTGCTCGCCGCCGTAGCCGATGACCTCGCCCACAAGCGGGTTGCCATCGGGCAAGCCCTCGGTTTTGGAGATGAGGTTAATCACATCCATCCGGAAGCCGTCAACACCCTTTTCAAGCCACCAGCTGACCATTTCCGCCACCTCGGCGCGCACTTCGGGATTGTCCCAATTCAAATCCATCTGCTTGGTGGAGAACAGGTGCAGTGCCCACTCGTCGAGCTCGGGGTAATAATTCCAAGCCGGGCCGGAAAACAAAGAGGTCCAATTGTTGGGCGGTACACCCTCGCCCTTGCCCTTGCGGAAAATGTAATAATTTTTATATTTTTCATCGCCGGCAAGCGCTTTTTGGAACCACTCGTGCTCATCGGAGGTGTGGTTGACTACAAGGTCCATCACCAGCTTCATCCCTCTGGCATGGATACCCTCTAACATTTCATCAAAATCCGCCATGGTGCCGAACTCTGTCATAATCTTTTTATAGTCGCGAATATCATAGCCCATATCATCATTCGGAGAATCATAAATCGGGCTGAGCCAAAGCACATCCACACCCAAGTCCTTTAAATAATCAAGCTTGGAAATAATCCCCTGCAGGTCGCCGATACCGTCGCCGTCCGAATCCTTAAAGGAGCGCGGATAAATTTGGTAAATGACGGATTCCTTCCACCACTTCGGGTCAACCTCATCCTTGGTAATCACCTTCTCGGGGGTGTAGCCTAAAAGATTGCATATGTGCTCTATAGTCTCCGGCGGCAGCTTGTCGCCGAGCAGCTTTTGAATCGAGCTTAAGCGCATATTGCCCACCAGCGGATTGTGAATCACCTTATCGGGAATACCGGCATGGTAAGCCACCATACACACCAAATCGTTGCCGACCGGTGTAGCCATTACTTCTTTTAATGTGCTTTGAGGCGTAATTTTCATTTTTTCTTCCTGAGGGCAGGCAAAAAAGCCGCCCATCCTTTCACTGCATTCTTTTACTCATAAATTTTACCACACAAGGCACTTTTTTTGCAATGTTATTATTCACAATATTTTGCCCTTCCTTTTGCTATAATCACTAAACTTTTTTGCAAAAAATTTTCGACGGCAGAATTTGCTAAATTTTTTCCTTCTCTTGATATAGCATAGCAATTGCAATTTTCCATAGCATAAGCCCTCTATGGCAGGTATGAGGATTCATACCGATATCAAAAGAAAGAAGTGAAAAAAATGAAATCTACCGCCCTGCCCATGCCGAGCAAAATCGGCGCCAAAAGCACTGTGCCGATTTACAAAATACTCTTTGCCAAAAAAAGTGTGTTTTTCTTTTGCAGCGTGTTGCTCGCCGCGCTCTCCTTTTTCAGCGCGCGCTGTACCGTTTTAACCTACTGCTCGCCCTTTGCACTCGCGCTTGCAAGCGCGGTGCCAAGCGCCTTTTTGCCCGCAGCCGTCATCGGCGGCGCAGCAGGCTACCTCAGCGCGGGCTATGAAATTGTACCGGCGCGCTATCTTGCCGCGCTGATACTTATCGTCACCCTCAAGCGCCTCTTCTCCGAAAAAACAGCGAAAAGCCCGCTCTTTTGCGGCATTGTCGCTCTTTTGAGCTGTGCCGTTACCGGCACTGTTACCTCCTTGCTGTTGGATGAAGTGCAGGTGACCTTGATTGCTTATACAGCCGAAAGCTTTCTTGCAGGCGCAAGCGCTGTTTTTTGGGCGGCGAGTGTGAATGTATTAAAGAGGATGAAAAGCTTAAGTGCGCTGCGAGAGAGCGATACCGCATGCGTTCTCATTTCCGTTTTCTTAATCATTCTCAGTCTTTCCTACATTCGCATTTACCGCTTTTCGCTCGCCGGCATCTTAGCGTGCCTGACCATTCTCATCAGCGCTTACTACGGCAAAATGGGTGCCGGAGCGCTTGCCGGCATCGGCGGCGGTGTTGCCCTCGGCTTCGGCAATGCCGATGCACTCTCGTTTGCAGGGCTCTCGGTGGGCGGGCTGTTTGCCGGGCTCGGTGCGGCGCACTCCAAGCTGCTCAGTGCCGTCGCGCTCGAAGCCGGTATCGCGGTGCCGCTGCTGTTCGGCATGGAGCAAAGCGTTGACTATACCCCGTTTCTGGAAGCGGGTATTGCCGCCGTCATCTTTTTGCTATTGCCGAAAAGAGC
>ONWY01000044.1 GCA_900321665.1 uncultured Eubacteriales bacterium | reverse complement strand
TTGTAATAAGCTTAAAATCAAGGCGGTGAAAAATGATGAAAGTTCTCAAAAAAATCGGTCGGATAATCGGTATCATCCTCGCTTCCATCCTCGGTTTCCTGGCGCTGTTATGCATCATCACGCTGTGTTGGGGTGCAGTGCAGCACTCTGTGGGTACCGTGAGCGAAGCTTTGCCTTCCACACCAAGCGATTTTGTACCCGCTGTGCGGCTGGTGCTCTTTACTGACACCCATAATGAAAACGACAATGTCGCCGATGCGATTGATACGGCATACCGCCTTTTTGATGAAGATAAAACCTACAAGGGTGTGGATGCCTTTTTCTGCCTGGGTGATTTTTCAAGCGTTGGTGAGGAGGGCGCCTACCAAGCTTATGCCGATACCCTCGCAGCGCATGTGCGCAAGCAAACGCCCTGCATTACCATCCACGGCAACCATGAGTTTAAAGACCCGGCATATGTGCAATATTTTCAAAAGCATTTCGGTTACGAGCCCGATACGGTTACGGAGATTAACGGCTTTTCGTGCATCGCCTTTTCCGGAGAGCGCTCTCTCACCGAGTGGACCTTTACCCCGAAAAGCCTGAAATGGCTCTCGCAATCGATTGAAGATGCCGAGAAGAAGGCAGGCGACAAGCCGATTTTTGTTTTCCAACACCCGCACCCCTGGGGCACGGTTTACGGAAGCAGTGTTTGGGGCAACCCCCAAATCAACGTGGTGCTAAACGGGCACACCAACATTGTGGATTTTTCGGGGCACTCGCATTTCCCGATGAATGACCCGAGAAGCATCAATCAAGCCTCCTATACCGCTGTCGGCTGCGGTACGCTCCACCGCTTTGAGCTCGATAAAAACGGGGTAGTCAATCAACACCCCGAAAATTGCGATGAAGCGGCGCAAATGTGCATTGTGGAGGCGGATAACGACGGCAGCGTGCGCATTAGAGGGTATGATTTGTTGTCGGACAGCTATTTTTGCGATTACTATACCGACAATGTCAACGATAAAGCCGCCTTCCCCTATACCTATAAAAATATGAAGGCGCATGACAAAGCCCCGGTATTCCCGAAAAAAATGCAAGCCGCCGCTCGCAAAAACGATACCGGTGAGTGGTTGCTCACCTTTACCGAAGCGGTCGCAGCTCCCGGCTATATTGTGCACGAGTATGACCTTCAAATCAAAGATGAAGCCGGCAAAACAGTTTGGCAAAACAACATCGTGAATGACTATTACACTTTAACGGACGGCGACACCGCAACCGTCAACCTCGGTGCGGATGCCTTAGAAGAAGGCAAGTCCTATACACTTACCATCCGCGCGGAAAGCGCCTATCACCTCTATTCCGAAAAGAGTGCGGAAATACCTTTTGCGGCAGAGAAATAAAAGCAGAGGAAGCTGACGCAGTATTTCCTTCCCCCTGCAAAACAACATGATAAAAAGAGATGGAAATCGGGTCTCCGTTTTCCATCTCTTTTTTAATCAGTTTTCTTTTTTAAATGCGCTTTCATCCTCGTGACGAATTTGAGCACGCTTGATTTTACCGCCCACTGTTTTGGGAAGCTCTGCCACATACTCAATCACACGCGGGTATTTATAAGGCGCTGTCATGTGCTTAACATGATTTTGCAGCTCCTTAGTCAACTCCGGGGAAGGCTCGTAGCCCTTCGCAAGCACCACGGTCGCCTTCACCACCTGCCCGCGCACGGGGTCGGGCGCGCCGGTAATTGCGCACTCCACAACGGCATCGTGCGCCACCAGGGCGGACTCAACCTCAAACGGACCGATGCGGTAGCCCGAGCACTTGATGACATCATCATTCCTGCCGATAAAGCGGTAATAGCCCTCGCTGTCTCTCCAAAGCACATCGCCGGTATTGTAGCCGATACCGCCGAGCTTTTCCTCGGTCATTTCCGGGTTATGGTAATAGCCGGTAAAAAGCCCCACCGGCGGGTGATTTTTCACATCCATAATGGTCAGCGAGCCCTCTTCACCGTCCTCGCAGACATTATCATCCGCATCGAGCAGCTGAATGTCAAACAGCGGGTTCGGCTTGCCGGTCGCGCCTTGAATCGGCTCAAACCACTCGCTGCCGAAGTTTGCCAGCAGCACCGGGCCCTCGCTTTGACCGAAGCCTTCATAAATTTGGTGGCCGGTGTATTCCTTCCACTTATTGACCACCTCGGGGTTGAGCGGCTCGCCCGCTGTCGCACAGTGGTGCAGGCAGGATAAATCAAACTGCGATAAATCCTCTTGCAGCATAAAACGGTACATGGTCGGCGGCACGCAGAAGGTGGTAACGCCGTATTTCTCCACCTTCGAAAGGAGGTTTTTCGGATTAAACCTGCCCATCATGTCGTAGCAGAAAATGCTCGCGCCGCAAATCCACTGCCCGTAGATTTTGCCCCAGCCGAACTTTGCCCAGCCGGAATCGGAAACGCTCATGTGCAGCTTGTTCTCCTCCACATGCTGCCAATACTTAGCGGTCACAATGTGCCCGAGCGGGTATGCAAAGTTGTGCTGCACAAGCTTCGGCATGCCGGTGGTGCCGCTGGTGAAGTAAACGAGCATAATATCATCCCACTTGGTTGCCTCGGCACCGGTCGGGCGCTCGAAATCGGGCGCAAAGCGGTCAATATTTTCGTGAAAATCCAGCCAGCCTTCTCTTTTTTTGCCCACTAAGATTTTATTTTCTAAAGAAGAAATCTCCGGCACGGAAAGCTCCATTTGCTCAATCACAAAATCATCATCCACACAAATGACCGCCTTCACCTCGGCGGCATTACCGCGAAAAACGATATCCTTCTTGGTTAATTGCAATGTTGCAGGAATCAAAATCACGCCGAGCTTATGCAGTGCGGTGGCGCACACCCAATACTCCCAACGGCGGCGCAAAATCATCATCACCACATCGCCCTTTTGCAACCCCAAGCTCTTAAAAAAGTTGGCGGTTTGGTTGGATAAGCGCTTGATATCGCTAAAGGTGAAGGTGTGCTCCTCATCCTCCTCGTTTACCCACAAAAGGGCGCGCTTGTCGGGCTCATGCTCTGCCCAAGCATCTACCACATCAAAACCGAAATTGAAGTTTTCCGGCACATTGATGGTGAATTTTTCCTGAAATTCCTCGTAGTTTGAAAACTCAATTTGAGGCAGGAATTTTTTCAATAAATAGTCCAATTTCTTTTCTCCCCTTTATGCTTTTTACTCTGCAATCACAGTCAAAAAGCGTGCTTTCACTTCGGAACCGCAACGCTGACCGTGCGGAATTTTCGGATTAAAATAGATGGAATCGCCGGGATTCATCACAATGTCTTTATCGCCGAGGGTGACAATCACGGTTCCCTCTAAAACCATATTAAATTCCTGCCCGCTGTGGGTAATCAGCTTCGCGGGTGTTTCATCCGGCTCGAGTGTCACCAAAAGCGGCTGCATAATCTTATTGCCGTAGCGATACGCCAAATCCTCGAAGTGGTACTCGGGGTTGCGGTTCACATTTTTCCCCTGACCGCGGCGAATGAGGTGGTACGTGTTGAGCCACGCGGTATTGCCGGTGATAATCTCGGTAAAATCCACTTTAAATTTTTGTGCGATTTCATAAATCACGCTGATGGGCACATCCTTGCCGTTTTGCTCGTAAGAAGCGTAGGTCTCCGGGTCAAGCCCCAGCTCTGCGGCGAGCTGCTCGATGCTGTAATCGCTCACCTCTCTGAGCTCTCGCAAGCGCGCGCCGATTTCCTCGTAATTATCCATCTGTAACTCCCCTTTGTGCTGCCGCCGGCGGCAAAGCTGCCTGCGGCGCATAAAAAATATCATTATTTTTGTATTATAGCACAGTTTTTTAGGAATTGCCACTGTTTCTGCCGATTTTCTCTTTGCCCGCGGACATTTTTACGAAAAAAAGAAAAGCGGCAATGCCGCTTTTCAAATGTTACACATATTATTGCTGTTGTGCTACACCATTGGGGCCGATGTACTGGGCACTGCCAAAGCCGAGGATTAAGGTAAAGATGTTTGTAAGAAAAATCAAACCAACCGTAAATCCTGTGCCTTTACCGAAAGCTTTTGCTGTTTTGATGTCTAAAATAATGAAATAGACGATATTTACAATCGGAATTAAGAGAAGGAGGAATTTCCAACCGTTACCATCTACAATCTTAACATAAATATAAGTGCTGTAGAACGGAATCAAGGATTTCCAACCTGCTTCACCTGCTTTGGTGAAAATCTTCCAGTTTGCAATTACCAACAAAACATACATAACAAGAGCAATAATGATGTAAACAGTTGACACTGCGCCTGTAGCAGCACCGTTTGCAAAATCTTGAGTTACAGTAGTTTCCATTTCGTTTTCTCCTTTCGTAGTTTTCATTTTATAATCAAAACCCGCTTTGCGCGAATTTTCATTATTTTATGCAATAAAATTTTTGCACATTTATATATTTATATGCTGATTATAACACAGTTTTTTCATAATATCTACACTAAATATGATTTTTTTATCGCATATGCAGGGTTCGCACAGCGAGCCTTAATGCACAGCGAGCCTGCTTATGCCTTATAACGGGTAACGCCATAAACACTACCAATTACTGATGTGCCCTGCCTGCAGGGCATGAATTACCTTTTCGGGCAGGTTTTCATATTTCTTTTCGAGTTGCTCCATAAAATCCGCCATTGCCTGCCGCTCGGTAAAGCCGTCTGCCGGGCAGGCGGATTGCACTACCGGCAGGTTTTCTCGCCGCACCAACTTGCGCACATATTGTTCCGGCACATAAATCATCGGGCGAATCATCGTTAAATCCTTGCGCGAAAGGTAGCTTACCGGCGAAAAGCAGGTAAAATTGCCGCCGTTAAAGAGGTTCATCAGCGCTGTTTGCACCGCATCCTCTTTGTGGTGCCCGAGGGCTAATTTGTTGCAGCCGCATTGCTTGGCGGTATCGTGGAGCATTCCTCTGCGCATTCTTGCGCACAGCGAGCAGGGGTTCTTTTCTTTCCTGGTTTCAAAAATAATGTGATACAGGTTACTGCGCTTAATCACATACTCTACTTCCAAGCGCTCGCACAGCGCCGCCACCACGCTGTAATCCCCTTCTTGGTTGCCGAAACAAGGGTCAACGGTAATGGCTTTGAGCGTAAAATTTTCGGGGTAAAAGCGCCTTAAGCCGGCAAGCCCTGCCAAAAGCGCCAAACTATCTTTCCCGCCGCTGAGCGCAACAGCAATGCAATCGCCCTCTTCTACCATATCATACTGCTCCATGGCAGCGCGCATATATGACATCAGCTGTTGCAAACCTTCACCCTCTTTCCCTTATTATAGCATAAAAAGTAAAAAAAGCAACGCTTCCCTGAAAAAACAGTCGGTTTATACACAAAGCGTAGACAAAATCTTTGTAATTTGATATAATTTTAAATATTATAAGCAGCTTGCAGCGCCGTATGCAAAGGCAAATGCGTGCTGTTTTTACACACTGAAAGGGTATTATGGGTTTTATCTGTCCGGTTTGCGGAGAAAAGTTAATAGAGGGCGAAAAAAGCTTCACCTGCCGCAACGCGCACCTGTTTGATAAAGCAAAAAAGGGCTATGTCAACCTGCTCTTAGGGCGCGATGCTTCGCTTCACGGTGACTCGAAGGAAATGCTGCTCTCGCGCTACGAGGTAATGCAAAGCGGTCTGTATGCCCCGCTGCAGGAAGCCATCGTCGCCTGCTTAAAGGCGCACCTGCACCACCCCGCCACGATTGCCGATTGCGGCTGCGGCGAGTGCTACTATACCGCCGCGGTAAAAGAAGCCTTTGCCGACGCCGAGGTGCTCGGCACCGACATTTCAAAAGCGGCTCTGGAAGTGGCGAACCGCCGCGGTAAAACCGTTTCCCGCGCCGTGGCAAGCTCTTATCGACTGCCGATTGCAACCGGCTCTTGCGACGCGGCGCTCAATATCTTCTCTCCCTTCGCGGCGGAGGAATACACCCGCATTTTAAAAGAGGGCGGTCTGCTGCTGATGGTCATTCCGCTTGAAAAGCACCTGTGGGAGTTAAAAAAGGCGGTGTATGACAAGCCCTATCTCAACGCGCCGAAAGATACCGCCCTTGCGCACTTTTCTCTTCTCGCGCAAAGTGAATGTACCTACCAAAAGGAGCTCTCGCGGGAGCAGTGCCTGTCCGTTTTTAAAATGACACCTTACTACATCAAAACCGCGCGGGAGGATATGCAAAAATTAGAGCAGCTTTCCTCTCTCCGGCTCACCTTTTCTTTTAAAATCCTGCTTTACCGAAAGGAGACCGATTATGGACTATAAATCGATGAGTGTTTACCAAATCTGGCCGCGCAGCTTTTGCGACGGCAACGGTGACGGTATCGGCGATTTAGAGGGTATTTACAAAAAGCTGGAGTATGTCGCAAGCCTCGGAGTGGACTGCATTTGGTTCAGCCCGCTCTACCCGAGCCCGAATGCGGACTTCGGCTATGATATTGCCGATTACCGCAATATCCACAAGGACTACGGCACCCTGGCACAGTTTAAAAAGGTGCTCGATAAAGCGCACTCCCTCGGCTTAAAGGTAATTATGGATTTGGTGGTCAACCACTCCTCCGACGAGCACGAGTGGTTTGTGAAGGGCATTGACCCGCACAGCAAATACCACGATTACTATTTCTGGCGCAAGGGCAGGGGCAAGGGCGGCAAGCGCCCGCCCAACAATTGGCTCTCGCTTATTGACGGCGGCGCCTGGGAGCGCAACGAGCAAACCGGGGAGTATTACCTGCATGTGTTTGCCAAAAAGCAGCCCGATTTAAACATGGATAACCCCAAGGTGCGCGAGGAAGTCAAAGACATTATGCGCTTTTGGCTCAACATGGGAGTAGACGGCTTTCGCGAGGATGTAATCACCCTCATTTCCAAAAAAGAAGGCTTGCCTGCCGGCTTCCCGCTGCCTGCCGCCACCGGTATGGAGCATTACTTTAACGGCCCGCATGTAAAAGAGTACCTCACCGAGTTTAAAACCGATGTGCTCGATAAGTACGATTGCTTTGTGGTCGGCGAAGCGCCGATGATGAAGCCGAAAACCGCTTTGGAATACATCGATGAAAAGCACAAAACGCTCGATTTGATGTTTCACTTCCAGCACATGGAGGCAGACTGCTTCTTAATGGATTTTCTCCACACAAAATTCAATCTGCGAAAAATGAAAAAAGCCTTTTCCTCCTGGCAGAAAAAGCTCGATGGAAAGGCTTGGAACGCCCTGTATATTGAAAACCACGACCACCCGCGCATTGTCAACCGCTACGGCTCCGTGAAATACAGAGAGCAAAGCGCAAAAATGCTTGCGAGCATGTACCTGCTCCAAAAGGGCACGCCCTTTATTTACCAAGGGCAGGAAATCGGCATGACCAATATTGATTTGGAGGCAGACCAATTTATAGATGTGTTTGCCAAAAACAACTCTGCCGTGTTTAAAAAGCTCCACTTCCCGCAAAAGTGGATTGATAGGATGATAAAGCTTTCCTGCCGCGATAATGCGCGCACTCCCATGCAGTGGGATGACAGCGCCAACGCGGGCTTTACCACCGGCACACCGTGGTTTTATGTCAACCCCAATTATACCGAAATCAATGTTAAGGCGCAGGAGGAGGACCCGAACTCCATTCTCAACTTTTACCGCCGCCTGCTGACATTCCGCAAAGAGAACCCTGTTGTGAAGGAGGGTAAGTATAAGGAATATTACAAGCACAGCAAGGATATTTATGCCTACGAGCGCGTGCTCGGCGATACGCGCTTGCTCACCATCAACTCCTTCACCGCCAAGGGCGTGCGCTTTGAAGCTCCCAAGGGCTACCGGTTGGAGGAGGGCGAGCTGATATTCCAAAACTACGCAAAAACCCCGATTGTCAACAATTCCTTTGTGCTCAGACCGTATGAAACGAGAACGTATTTATTCTAATTTAGCGGACGAAAACGCTACTTTGTTTTTGTCGAACTTTTTCTACCCCTCTGTCGTCATTGCCGACATCTCCCCTCGTCAAGGGGCGACAAGAAGCGGACAAATTGAACGGTCAATTTACTAAGTTGATTTTGCTCGCTTCGCTCGCCCAACAAA
>ONWY01000046.1 GCA_900321665.1 uncultured Eubacteriales bacterium | reverse complement strand
CGCAGGCAATGATTGCGATTGCCAGCAGTACACAAAAACCTTTTTTGACTAACTTTTTCATCTCAATTTCCTCCATTGGAATTTTGCTTGTATTGAAAGCCTACAGGGGCTTTGTATCCATATTAATAAATTCTGCTTTGAGCTTGGAATACACGATTTTTTGGCTGGTATACAGGCCGTAGTAGCCGGAGAGCAGGTAGCTGACCGCGCTTGCTATGGCGAAGAAAATGATGCCGCCTGCGCCAAAGACCTCGATGCTGAGGATGATGGAAGCAATCGGGCAGTTCATCACCGCGCAAAACATGGCGATAAAGCCGAGAGCCGCCGCAAACGAAGGGTCGATGCCGAGAATACCGCCTAAGGTGCAGCCGAGCGTTGCGCCGATAAAGAAGGTGGGTACCATTTCACCGCCGCGGAAGCCGGTGCCGATGGTGATGGCGGTTAATATGATTTTGAGCACGAAATCATAGGGCAGGGCTTTGCCTTCCTCGATAGCGGCTTTGATGATTGCCATCCCCGTGCCGTTGTAGCGCCTGTCGGGAAGAATCAGGGTCAGCCCGATTACAAGGACCGCGCCGAGCGCAATGCGCACAAAATCATTTTTGATAAATTTTTTAAACAAGGCATGCGAGCCATGCATCGCGGCACAAAAGAGAATACTGATACCTGCGCAAATTGCCGCAAGGGCGATGGTCTTGATGCACATCACCGCTGTCAGCTCCGGAACATGCGGGAGCTTGAAAGTGACACCCTCTACCTTAAAAAAACGCGTTACGGCAAATGCCACCAGCGAAGAGGATAAGCAGGGAATGAGCGCCGAGTAGTAGACAACGCCGATGCTGATAACCTCAATAGCGAAAATGGTCGCGGTCAGCGGCGTGCCGAACAGCGCGGCAAACAAGCCGCTCATGCCGCACAAGGTCATCAGGTGCATATCCTTTTCATCTAACTGCAGCAGCCTGCCGATTTGCTGGCCGATGCCGCCGCCGATTTGCAGCGCTGCGCCCTCTCTGCCGGCGGAGCCGCCGCCGAGGTGGGTGAGCACCGTGCCGACAAATACGAGGGGCACGAGCAGAATCGGTACCTTTTCGCTTGTGCGAATGGAGCTGATAATATCGTTGGTGCCGACATGCGGCTTTACTTTGCACAGCTTATACAGCCCGATGATGGCAAGCCCTGCGGGCAGGAGCAAAAATATCATCCACGAGCGCGCGGCAAACAGCTCGGTCGCTTTGTCGACACTGATATCAAACGCTGTGCCGACCAAGCCGCAAATAGCACCCGTGATGCCGGCAATAAATACCCATTTTAAAAAGGTGATGATGTAATTGGAGCCGGAAAAAAACTTGTGCTTGAAAAATTCTTTTGCTTTATCCATCAATACCGCCTGTTTCCTCCTTACCGAAAACACCTTTTTTATACATAAAATGGGTCACAATCAGTGCCACTGCAACGCTGATGGGGATGAGCACGCCAACCTGCGTGCCGCCGCTGAAAGCGAGCACGGTCAGTATCACGACAAGCGGCGCGATGGTGATTTTCCAATGCTTGTAAATATAGGTTGCGCCGATGGCGCCGAATAAACAAGGTAAAATTTGTTGGAATGCCGGGTAAATCGGGGAACTCGGGCTGGTTATCTCTTTAATAAAGCCGGTCACGGACATGAGCAGTACGCCGATGGCGATGATAATCGTTGTCACGATTGAGGAAACGGCAACGGCGATGGTGGAAATGACCTCGCCCTCCTCGCTTGAAACGGAGTAGCCGGAGGTTTCGAGCGCGCTCATGGTGCAGGGCAGCTTGAGGTTGGCAATGTTGCCGGTCACAAAGCTGAGATAGGTACCTGCCGCGCCCAACAGCGGCGCATAAGATATTACTTCAATAATACCGGTCGGGTAGAAAATGATGGCGACGGAGGCTAAGCCTTTAAAGAAATACTCCGCCTTCGGCCAAGCATTCAGGTGGATGCTGAAGGCGACAGGCATCAGTAAAAAGATGACAAGCGCCGCTACTGTCCAAATTCTGCCCCAGGTATGGGTTTTGTCAAAATAGCTTTTCATTCTCAGTACCTCCATTCAATCAAGTATTGTGAAGGCAGGAAATGGTTGACCAAAAGCACCATCCCCATTCCCAAGAACATACTCAGCGGCATTGCAAAGCTTTCCAGCTTTTGCAGCTTCGGGAACTTCTTTACCAAAAAAGAGAACAAGAGCATAAAGGCGACAGAGCCGAGGAGCCCTGTGATGGAGAGCACACCTGCGCCGTCACCCAAAACATTGGCTGCCTTGTCGCCGGTGCCGAGAATAGCTCTGCCGATAAAGGCAATAATAATACCGATAAAAGCGGCAGCGCTCATCACATCTGACCAAAGCTTTTTTTTGCCCATCGCTTTGCCGATGCCTTTTTGCAGCTTCTTCAAGATAAAGGGGAGAATGACCAGCGGCATAATGGAGCCGACTGTCATCACCCAAGCAACGGTGGTGAACTGCTCGGGGTCGGTAATCGCGCTTGCAATGCCTGCTGCATTGCCCATTGCGTTTAGCGCCGATTGCGCGGAGGAGGTTTCGTACTGAATCGCACCGATAACGGTCAGGCGAATCCAGGGCAGAACCACACCGAGCGCGCCCGAGAGCACAATCACGGTTGCCACGATAGAGAGTGCAGGGGCAATGGAAAACAGCGCTGATTGCACAGCGGTGTTTTTTATCTTCTCGCTGCTGATACCAAGCTCTTTTCCTCGCTTAACGGCTCTGACAAGGAAAAAAACGGATTGCGCCAAAACAAACAGCACAATAGCACCGCCCACCGCATACATAAACGGTGATGATTTAAAGTCCATCGCCAATCCCCCATAATAACCCATTATATATAATAATTATTATATATTATATATCACTAAAAATCAACATTATTCTCATATTAACTGTTATTTTATTAATTTTTAACAACTTTATTTAACTGTCATTGGGTATTTTGTCAAAAACAAAAGTTGCAATCAAAATCGGTTTATGTTAGTATTAAATGGAATTTTTTAGCTGTAAAAATGGAATAAAAGGAGTCTGCTTTGGAACAGTTAACACAAAAAGAATTATTTGAGGGTGCGCAATTGCTGCACTGTAAAACCACGCGCTTTAAGAGCACGCGTATCACCGTTCGCTTTGCGCTGCCGCTCAGAAAAGAGTCGGTCAGCGCCTTTGCTGCCTTACCCGGCTTGCTTCGCTACACGGCACGGCGCTACCCGACCACGATGGCGATGGAGCGCAAGCTCGCTTCGCTTTACGGCGCGGGCTTTTCGGGCGTAGCTTCCAAGATAGGGGATGCGCAAATTCTTTCTTTTACCATCAGCACCGTGGCAGACCGCTTCGCCCTGGGCGGAGAGCGTATCAGCGAAGAGTGCCTGCGGTTCCTGCTTGCGTGCATTTTTGAGCCGGATTTGGATGAAAACGGCTGTTTTAAAGCAGAAAACTTAGCGCGCGAAAAGCGCTTGATGATAGAGGATATTCAATCCGCGCGCAGCGATAAAATGATTTATGCAATGCAGCAGCTTTATGCGCTGCTATATGCAGGCGAGGGGGCAGCTATTCCGCAAAGCGGCACTCCGGAGCAGGTGGAAGCGCTGAGCACCGAGGCGGTGACTAAAGCGTGGAAAACCATGCTCGAAAAAGCGAAAATTTTGGTGTTTGCTGTCGGCGATACCTCTGTGGAGGAGCTTGAGCAGACAGTGAAGCAAGCCTTCAGCCGGGTAAACAGAAGCTATGAAAGCCCTTCTGTTTTACCGCACCCGAAGGCAGCGCAGCTTAAGCAGCACCACGAAACCGAGCCGCTCGAGCAGTGCAAGCTCAATATCGGCTTTTCGGTCGGCAGCGAGGATGAGGATGCGCTGAAGGTGATGAATATGATTTTCGGCAGAAGCGAAATGTCGAAGCTCTCAAAGGTGGTGCGGGAAAAAATGAGCCTGTGCTACTACTGCTCGAGCGCTTATATGCCGCACAAGAAAACCATGCTTGTCTTTAGCGGAGTGGAAGTAGCCAATCGCGGCAGGGCGACGGAAGCGATTATGGAGCAACTGCGCGCCATGCAAAGAGGCGAGATATCGCAAGACGAAATCGATATTGCCAAAAGAAAACTCAAGGATGCGTACCTTTCCGCAGGCGATTCGCCGCTTGAGATTGCGCAGTGGTACTTGCCGCAGATGTTGGATAAATCCTTTAAAACCGCCGCAGAGTGCATTGAGCGCACGCAAGAGGTTACAAAGGAGCGCATTATTGCCTGCGCCCAAAGTGTGCAAGCGGATGCGATTTATTCATTGGGAGAAGCGTAGTGTGAAAACGCTGTTTTCACACAATGAAATCTGCTTGCGCAGATGAAATCGCTACGCGATGAAATATGCCTGCAGCATATGAAATATTGGCTATGCCAATGTTGTGGGCGACATATTCGCACTTGATTGCAAAGAATCTTCGTTTCACTCAGAACGACTTGGGATGAATCAAAAGCCTGTTGGTTTTATTGGCTTCGAGAAATCTTTAAAATCGGGCGCGGGTGTCCCGCCCGCAATTTTTGCAAAGCAAAACATCGTTTGCACACCGTGCAACATCATTTGCGCCATAGCGCAATATCGTTTGCCGCAGGCAACATTGTTCGGCATACAGTGCCGCTGCTTCGGCACTGCCTGGCGCTTGCGGCAGAATGGAGATAAATATGAAAGAAATCGAAAATGCCTTTCTCGGCGAAAAATATTACGAAATAGAGCATCGCTCGGGGTTAAAAATCCTTGTCCTGCCTAAGCCGGATTATAAGACGAGCTATGCGCTTTTCGGCACCAGGTTCGGTTCGGCAGACAGCTGCTTTACCTTGCCCGGCGGGGAAACGGTGCGCCTGCCTGCGGGCACTGCCCACTTTTTGGAGCACAAGCTCTTTGAGAGCGAGGAAAAGGATGCCTTTGAAAAATTTGCGCTGACCGGCGCGCGGGCGAATGCCTACACCTCGTTTGACCGCACCTGCTACCTGTTTTCGTGCTCGGAAAATTTCTACACAAACCTTGAATCGCTTCTCGATTTTGTTTCGGAGCCGTATTTCACGGAGCAGACCGTTGCTAAAGAGCAGGGCATTATCGGGCAGGAGATTAAGATGTACCGCGACAATCCCGCTTGGCAGGCGATGATGGGCTTGTTTGGTGCGCTTTACCACGCGTGCGCGGTGAATGAGGATATTGCGGGCAGTGTGGAATCTATCGCACAAATCACACCCGAGATGCTCTACAAGGCATATGAAGGTTTTTATGTGCCATCCAATATGGTGTTGAGTGTTTGCGGGAATGTGGATGCGGCAAAAATAGAAAGCATCTGCGATGCGCACATTGCCGGCGAAAAGAAAGCGGTAGCGCAGGTGTGCGCGCCCGCAGAGCCGGAATCGGTGGTGAGCACAAGGGTAGAAAAGAGAATGCCGGTGGAGGTGCCGGTGTTTGCCTTCGGCTACAAGGAAACGTGCACGGGGCTTAAGAGCCTGCGCGAGAATATTGAAACTGTCATTCTCAATCAAATCATCATCGGCACCATGTCGCCGCTTTACGAGCAACTGCTCGAGGAGGGCTTGATTGGAGAAGATTTCAGCAGCGAGTACTTTTTCGGCAGGCAGTATGCCGCCGTGCTTTTTACCGGTGTCGGCGCCCACGGCGAGCAAATCAAGCGCCGCTTTGAAGCGGAGGTGGAGCGCGTGCGCCGCGAAGGGGTAGACCCGCAATTATTTGATTGCGTTATTAAGGATATGTATGGTACAATAATCAAAAGCTTTAATTCGGTAGAGGATATTGCCTCGGAGCTTGTGGAAAGCTTTATGGGAGCATACGGCTTTTTTGAGGAATTGGAGCTGTACCAAAGCTTGAAAGTAGAGGATATTGAAAACAGATTAAAAGATAAATATGATGTTGCGCGCTCGGCAATCTCGCTTGTGTTGCCGCTTGCAGCGCAGCAGGAAGGGTAAAAAATGGATAAGGTTCAAGTGATTTTTGAAGGCTTGGGGCTGAGCTTTCATGTTTCGCCGACCGCCTTCGGCAGTGTTGCAAAATACGGCTTGATTATCGCAATCGGCTATGCCATAGCGGTAGTGATGGGCGGTATGCGCGCCTATAAATGGCGCATGAGTATCGACCACATGCTCGATATTGCCATTTGGGGCACGGTGGCAGGCATTATCGGCGCAAGGCTCTACTATGTGATTTTTTCCTGGGATCAGTTTTCAGGCGATCTTCTTTCTGTTTTTCGTATCTGGGAAGGAGGCCTGGCGATCTACGGCGGTGTGATTGCGGGCCTGATCGTTCTATTTCTTTTTGCACGCAGGCGGCATCTCTCTGCGTTACTGCTGTGTGATATTATCGTACCCGGACTGGCTCTGGCTCAGAGCATCGGCCGCTGGGGAAACTGGTTCAATATTGAGGCTTACGGTTTCAACGTCACGGGAACCGCCATTTGTTTTTTCCCCCTAGCTGTCCAGGTCCCCGCGGATCAGTATGCATGGCATTTGGCAACCTTCTTCTATGAATCCGTATGGGATTTCATTGTTTTTCTGTTTTTAACCGTTCTGTGGCATAAGCCAAACCGGAAACAGGGAGATCTGTTCTTTTTCTACCTTTTCCTTTATGCTGCCGGGCGTCTCATCATTGAAGAAATGCGCCTGGATTCCTTATATGCTTCGTCTGTACGGATCAGTCAGCTTCTGAGTGTTTTACTTTGTATATCTGTTTTTATTGTCTTTTATATTTCAGCCCGCAGACGGACTTCCCTTTCCATTACTGTACGGTATATCCTTTTCCCTTCAGCGCTGGCTTTTTCAATCTTCCTGCTGTTCTGTATGATTACGGGATACTGCCTTTATACCCTGTCCATATCCCGCATTCTGCTCATCCTGCTGATCTATGCGCTTTATATGACATTGTGCCTGTTTTCTGTTTATCATCGACTGACTCATTCGGAGGTCCGGAATGCCGACATCCAGGCTTAAAAATATTGTTTATCGTTTTGTGCTTCCTTTCAGCCAAACAGACAGCGGAACCAATCCTGTATCCGATGTATACGGCCACAGTCTGACACATCCGGATGTGTTTCGCAGGCTGGTCCGCAGGCACCATGTGCTTGGCTCTTCAACACTGATTGAAACCGGCAGTCTTTCCTCTGTTATCTGTACTTCATCCATCTGTCCCCCTCACACTGCTCAGCCTGATTCCTTTTTCCGCGTTGCTTCCATCACAAAAACTGCCACATCTCTGCTGACACTCCGCCTTGCTGATTGTGATATTCTGTCACTTGACGCTCCGGTCAGCCATTACCTGCGTTCTTTTTATTCAGGCAGCAGTCTCGATGGCATTACAATCAGGCACCTTCTGTCCCACACATCCGGGCTTGTTGATCCTGCAGGTCTTGAATCCAGCCTTGAAAAAGGCGTCCCTTTTACTGATCTGCTTCATGACTCAAGACAGTTTCCTGCAGGCAGTTCCTTTCATTATTCCAACCTGGGATACGGTCTGATCGGCTGCATCCTGGAAGCATTGCTTGATCGTCCGGTAAGCGGTATTTTCAACGATTTTCTTTTCTCTCCTCTGCATATGAACGCAACCCTGGAAGGGTGCATTCTTCCCAGGGACAAAATAGTTCCTGTTGTCCGCGTTCTTCCATATCGCGAGAGGAATGAGATGATCCTCACCCCGCTTGGTTCAAAGCAGCTTACGGAAGCAGATCCCCTGCGTCATTACGGGCATACCGCCGGCAGTATGTATACTGACATCGCTTCATTACAGACCATGTTCCATGTCCTGATCTCCGGCGAAAACGGGTTACTGTCCGGTAATATATTGTCCGAAATGAAAAAAGAACATGCTGTTTACGGAAAGCTGTCCCCTACGCTCTCCTATGGCCTTGGACTGCTGATCGTAAAGGATCCGTCTGTTTCCAATAGTCGCATTCTTGGACACCAGGGTTTCGCTTACGGATGCGTTGACGGTGCATTCTGGGAAGAATCAACAGGACGTCTGCTTATTACTCTGAACGGCG
>ONWY01000185.1 GCA_900321665.1 uncultured Eubacteriales bacterium | reverse complement strand
GACCGAATCGGCAAACAAAAAGGTTTCCTGCAGCACCATCGCAAAGCTTGTGCGCAGCGAATCGCGCGTGACAAGCGCGGTATCCTGCCCGTCAATCATGATTTTGCCGCTGTCCGCTTCATAAAAGCGCATCAGCAGGTTGACAAGCGTGGTCTTGCCGGCACCGGTCGGGCCGACAATCGCTACCTTGCTGCCGGGCTCAATATGAAAGGATACATGCTTTAATATCGGCTTATTTTCGCTGTAGGAAAAAGAAACATCTTGAAACTCAATTTCACCGCGCGAAACCTTTAATTGCGGCATATTCTCGCTTTCCTTCGGTTCGCTCGGCGTATCAAAAATTTCAAACACTCTGCCAAAAGAAGCCACTGCCGCTTGAATTTGTGCGGTGACATTGGTAATGGAATTAATCGGCGCGGCAAACTGCAAGGCATACGCTAAAAATGCGGCACTCAGACCGATTGTCATCACCTTGCCGCCGATGGCGGTATGCGCAACACACAGCAGCCCGCACACAATGCCGACTATAATATAAGTGCTCGAATTAATCAACCTGGTAGTCGGGTTGACAAGCGAGGAGAAAAACTGAGCCTTTTGCCCGCAGGCATACAAGCGGTCGTTGATTTCATAAAAGCCTTCCTTTGCGCTTTGCTCAAGGGCATAGGCTTTCACCGTTTTTTGCCCGTCAATATACTCCTTTGCATAGGCATTTAACTCGCCTACAGTGCTTTGCTGCTTTTTAAAGGTTTTATCAATGTTTTTAACAATAAATGATGAAAGTAAAAATGCAAAGGGTGTTAAAATGACCACAATGAGGGTTATTACCCAATTTAATGAAAGCATCAGGACGAGTGTGCCAAGGAGGGTAAAAATGCCTGTAAAGAGCTGCGAGGTGGTATTTTGGATACCCTCGGTGATGGTCTCCACATCACCGCTCACTCTCGAGAGCAAATCCCCTTGCGCCGCTTTATCATAAAAGGAAATGGGCAGCGCATCGGCTTTTTTCATCAAATCCGCACGAATGGCTTTGCCGATACCGAAAGCCACCTTGTTGGAAAGCTGCTTGGTCAACCAGTGAAAGAGCGCGCAACCGAGCACCGCGGCTGCCATCAACAGCGTGTAGTGCGCCAGCATTTTAAAATCCACCTTGCCGGCACCGTGAATGTAATCAATCGATTGCCCCATTAAATAAGGAAGAGTCAACTGCAGTCCGCCGGCAAATGCCGCGCAAACGAGTGCTGCCAACAGCGGCAGGCGCACCGCTTTAAAAAAGAAGAAAATGCGCTTTTTCATCGTGCCACCTCCTCTTTGGATTGAGAGGTGTATATCTCACGGTAGGTTTCGCAGGTTTTTAACAGGTTTTCGTGGCTGTCAAAGCCGACCTGCCTGCCATCCTCTAACACCAAAATCTTATTGCAATCGCGAATGGTGGAAACGCGCTGCGAAACCATCACAAGCGTGCCGTCATAATTTGCTTTAAGCGCCTTTCTAAAGCGAAGCTCTGTCGCATAATCGAGCGCGGAAACACTGTCATCCAGCACTAAAATCGGTGCGCCTGCAATGACAGCACGGGCAAGCGAAAGCCTTTGGCGCTGTCCGCCCGAAAGATTACTGCCTCCCGCTTCCACACGCGCGCCGAGCCCGCCCTCCTTCGCGGCAATAAACTCTGCCGCCTGTGCAGTCTCGGCAGCGGCTGTGACTTCCGCATCGCTTGCGCCGGGCTTGCCTTGCAAAATATTCTCCTTTACCGTGCCTGCAAAAAGGAAGGGCTTTTGCATGGCAACGCGCATCACCACGCGCAGGGAGGCAAAGGAATAGGATTTCACATTCTCTCCGAGGACAAAAACCTCTCCTTCATCGGCATCATAAAAGCGCGCGAGCAGGTTCACAAGCGTGGTTTTGCCGCTGCCGATGCCGCCGATAATACCGAGGCTTTCGCCACGGTTTAAAGTAAAGCTGATATTTTCAAGCGCCTTTTCGCCGCCGTTGTATGAAAAGGAAACATGCCGAAATTCAATTGCACTTTCGCCGGCAGCCATAGCGACGCTCTCTGTTCCCTCTGCTAATGAGGGCGCAGTTTGCAACAGCTCGCACACCCTGTCGCGCGCTACTCCGGCTCTAATAAAGAGGATAATCAAATCAGCTACGACCAACATTGCCGTCATAATATAGGAAATATAGGTTGTAACGGCGATAATATCGCCTTTTGTCATATCACCGGCATGAACCTGCAAGCCGCCTGCCCACAGCACGCTGATGATTAAGAAATTGAGCACCAACAGCGTTGCCGGGTTTAGAATTGCCGAAATTTTGCCGACACGCACGCTCAGCTTTGCAAAATCCTCGGCAGTGGCATCAAATTTTTCGCGCTCCTCGCGCTTTTTGGCAAAGGCGCGGATAACGCGCACCCCGGCAAAGGATTGCGCCGCCGCGGAAGAAAGCTTATCTAATTTTTGCTGAATCACGCGGTACATCGGGATTGTAGCGCGCATAATCAGCCAAATAATCAGCGCAAAAATCGGCGCGGTGGCAAGGATAATCAAGCCCAATTTCCAATTGATAACGGAAGCCATCACAAAGCTGCCGAGCACTATAAACGGCGCGCGGATGACAAGGCGAATTACCATAGCAACCGACTGTTGCAAAATATTAATATCATTCGTAATTCTGTTTAAAAGTGAAGCTGCACCGAATTTGTCAAGCTCTTTAAAAGAAAGCGCGCAGATGTGCTCAAACACGGCATTTCTTAAATTGGTGCCAAAACCTTGCGAAGCAACCGATGCATTGTATTGGCAGACCAAAGCACACCCTAAGCCGATAACGGCAAGGGCAAGCATCAAAGCGCCGATTTTAAAGATATAGCCCCTATCGCCGGAAGCGATGCCGATGTCTATCAGCTGCTTTGCCATAATTGTCGGCACCAATATTTCCAAAACCGCTTCAATCAGTTTGAAAATCGGGCCGATAATCAGCTGCTTTTTATATTCCTTTAAATATTGCCACAAGATTTTCATGCATTTCCTCGATTGTTTCTTTCTCTTATTCATTTTAACAAAAAATACCGATTTTTCAATATTTATCTTGCATAAATACTACATTGTAAATATGCTGATTTTATTATATAATGTTTAGGAACTACATCCGGAAAGGAGTGGTATCTATGTTGTTCACGGCAGACATCGGTAATACAACCATCACCATCGTTGTCTACAAAGAGGACAAACCGCTTATCACAGCAAGACTGAATACGGACAGGCGCAAGACTTCCGACCAGTATGCGTACGACATCAGACACTTGCTCGAAAACAAAAAATGCGGCACAGAAGGCTTTCGCGGAGCAATTATCAGCTCTGTGGTACCCGAGCTTTCTTCTGTTCTCAAAACCGCGGTCAGGGAGCTGCTATCGGTTGAGAGCTTAATGCTCGATTTGGGTGTTAAAACCAAGCTTGATATCAAGTGCGTCAACCGCGGAGAATTGGGTGCTGACCTGGTGGCAGGAGCTGTCAGCGCCA
>ONWY01000275.1 GCA_900321665.1 uncultured Eubacteriales bacterium | reverse complement strand
TCTCTGCCGATTAAGTCATATTCATCGGTATCCAAAATCTCCACGCGCACCATTTCCCCTGCGGCAAGCTCGCGGCTTGCGGCAAAATAAATGCCGGTGTCAATCTCGGGGGCATCCATATAGGAGCGGCCGAAGTACAGGCAGCTGCTTTCATCGAAGCTGTCAACCATCACCTCAAACACCCTGCCGATGTAAGATTTATTTTTTTCTATCGTTATATTATACTGTGTATTCATCAAAACTTCAACCCTGCGCGCCTTAATTCTTTCATCAATTTGATTTTCCATCGCCGCGGCAGGGGTATCTTCCTCCGGTGAATAGGCAAAAGCGCCCATTCTGTCAAAACCGATTTCCTTCACAAAATCGCAAAGCTCGGTAAAATCGGCTTCGGTTTCACCGGGAAAACCGCAGATAAAAGTCGTGCGCATCACTATATCGGGAATTTCCGCTTTTATCTTCTTTAACAGCGCGCTCAGGCTCTGCTTATCGCCGCGGCGGTTCATTGCCCGGAGCACCTTGCCCGAAGCATGCTGCAAGGGCAGGTCTAAGTAGTGCACAATCTTTTTGTTCTCTTTTATCACCGCAATCAGCTCGTCACTAATGCGGTCGGGGTAGCAGTAATAGATGCGGATGCGCTCGAAATCAATCTCGCAAAGGCGGCGCAAGAGTGCAGGCAGCATCGGTTTGCCGTAGTTATCCTCGCCATAGCGCGTTGTATCCTGCGCGATGAGCACAATTTCCCGCACGCCGTCGGCACACAGCGCTTCCGCCTCGGTGATGATTTCCTCCATATCGCGCGAGCGAAAGGCACCGCGAATTTGCGGGATAGCGCAATACGAGCAGCAGTTCGAGCAACCGTCCGCTACTTTAAGATATGCCCAATGCGCGGGTGTGGTTAAAATACGGTCGCCGCCCAAGGGCATCAGGCACTTTTCGGGGAAAGCGGTTTTGCGCTCCCCTGCCAATACCTGCTCGCAGGCGGCAACGATATCACCGTTGGCACCGATGCCGAGCACGGCATCTGCCTCCGGGAATTCCTTTGCCACCTCCTCGGCATAGCGCTCGGCAAGGCAACCGGTAATGATGATGTGCGAAAGCAGTCCCTCATTTTTAAGAGAAACCATGTCCAAGATATTTTCGATTGCCTCTTTTTTGGCATCCTCAATAAAGCCGCAGGTGTTGACAATGACAATATCTGCTCCCTCTGCGGTATTGGTAATGGTGTAGCCTGCATCGGCAAGCTTTGCGAGCATCAGCTCCGCATCCACCTGATTTTTCGGGCATCCTAAGGATATTAAACCGACTTTAGCCTTCATCAAAAATCTCCTCTGTTTCGTACGCGCGCATCGCTTCGCGGATATCACTGTAGCCGTAGCCCAAGCGCACTAAGGCATTGAAGGTGCGCTGCCGCGCCTTTTCATCGCCGAGCTTTGCGGCAAATTTGCCTGCCAAAAGTGCTTTTATTTCCTCCACCGGCTCGCTTTCATCCTCCTGCTCGAGAGAGGCAATGATATCTTTGCCGATGCCTTTCCTTGCAAGCTCTGCTGCAATGCGCCGCTTGCCGAAGTGCTTCACGCGCTGCAAATAACCGTAATACTGCTCGGCAAAGGCGGCATCATCCGCATAACCGCGCTGCTCAAGTAAATCAACTGCTATTATAGCATACTTTTTCTCGCTTGTCTTGCTAATTTTTTCAACAAGCTCTTTTTTGGAATGAGCGCGGCGGGCAAGGCAATCCATCCCCTTATTAAATGCGCGGCGCACGCCGATTTGCTCCTCGAGCGCGGCAAGCTCCGCTTCACTTAGCTCGGTATTTTGGTAAATACCCAAGGAATACCAGAAATCAGCATCGACGGTGAAGCGATATTCACCATCGATGCTGATGTGCATTTTATTCTTTTTTCCGGCGCTGTAGGTTAAGAGCATGCTTAATCCTCATCATCCACCACGATGTCGATTTCAACAGATGACTTTCTGGTGGTGCTGACAGCTGCCGGTGCCTTTGCCGGTGCTTTCTCGGCTTTGGGAGCCGCCTTGGCAGGCTGCTTTTCCTCCTCGGTTTCATCGGCAAGCAGCTTTTCTTTGATTTTACCCTCGATTTCTTCCATCATATCAGGGTTATCCTTCAAGAATTTCTTGGCATTCTCCCTGCCCTGACCGAGGCGAATTTCGCCATAGTAGAACCAAGCGCCGCCTTTTTTGCAGATATCATACTTGACACCGGTATCCAATATCTCGCCGACGCGGGAGATACCCTCGCCGTAG
>ONWY01000097.1 GCA_900321665.1 uncultured Eubacteriales bacterium | reverse complement strand
GTTATGCAACTTGAAATACTGCGCTTGATATTAAAGCACAAAGGCGGTAAAGCTCTGATTGTTGCACCGTTTGATGTTATGCCGGAGTTTGAGAGCGATGCTGTCAATTTGCTTGGAATGGAACCGCCGTGCTTTGTGCGCAGTGATTTGGAGATTGCAGAAAAAAGCGACAAACAATTATTTATCACAAATTATGAGAGTGTGCGCGAAGATAAAATCGATGTAAAGCAATTCAAGGCAACCTCTTTGGATGAAGCAGCGGTACTCCGTTCTTTCGGTAGTAAAACCTATCAAACCTTTCTTGAAAAATTCAAAGGGATAGAATACAAATTTGTAAATACGGCAACGCCTTCACCGAACAGATACAAAGAATTAATACATTACGGCGGGTACCTCGAAATTATGGATACCGGGCAGGCGTTAACTCGCTTCTTTAAGAGGGATAGCACAAAGGCAAATAATCTTACTTTATATCCAAAGCGAGAAAAGGAGTTTTGGCTGTATATGGCATCATGGGCGCTATTCATTACTATGCCATCCGACCTCGGCTTTTCCGATGAAGGCTATCAACTGCCACCTCTGGTAATCAGAAAGAATATTGTTGACAGTGTTTATGATGAAGCGCCATGCGACCGGGACGGACAGGCTAAATTCCTGCTTGATACCAATACATCTTTGATGGAAGAGGCAAAGGAAAAGAAAATCTCTTGCGGTGCAAGAGTGCGCAAAGCAAAAGAGATAGTTGATGCTTCACCGAATGATACTTTCATTTTATGGCATGATTTAGAAGCGGAGCGCAAGGAAATCAAAAAACAGATACCGGGTGTTGTTGATATTTACGGCACTATGGATATGGAAAAGCGCCGCCAAAGGTTATTTGATTTTAAATCCGGCAAAACGAAATTATTTGCAACGAAAAAAATAATCAGCGGCAGCGGATGTAATTTCCAGGAGCATTGCCACCGGGCTATCTTTGTTGGTATAGATTATAAGTTTAACGACTTTATACAAGCTATTCACAGAATTTACCGCTTTAAGCAAACCGAAAAGGTAATAATAGATATTATCTTTACCGAAGCAGAACAAGGTGTATATGATGAGTTAATGGCTAAATGGGACCGCCATATAAAGCAGCGTGAAATTATGCGCGGTATTATTAAAGAATACGGGCTTGATATTGAATACACCAATGTAATGCAAAGAGCGAAAGGAGTTGAGCGCGTGGAAGTATGCGGCGAGCATTACAGAGCAGTTTTAAATGACTGTGTCGACGAAACGACAAAAATGGAAGAAAACAGTGTGGATTTGATTTGCACTTCTATTCCATTCGGCAATCACTATGAATACTCGGCAAACTACAACGATTTCGGGCACAACGAAAACGATGACCGATTTTTTGAGCAGATGGACTTCTTGTCACCGCAGCTGCTCCGTGTGCTCCGACCGGGCAGAGTTTTCGCCTGCCACATTAAAGACAGAGTTCTTTTCGGCAATGCGACAGGTACCGGAATGCCAACAATTGAACCCTTCCATGCAGATGCAATAAAACATTTTATGCGGCACGGGTTCCAATACATGGGAATGATTACGGTCGTAACAGATGTGGTGCGAGAGAATAACCAAACATATCGCCTCGGATGGACAGAGAACTGCAAGGATGGCACTAAAATGGGAGTCGGTTGCCCGGAATACATATTATTGTTTCGTAAGTTGCCGAGCGATACTTCAAAAGCTTATGCCGATATTCCTGTAGCAAAAGATAAATCGCTTTATACCAGAGGGCAATGGCAAATCGATGCGCATGCTTTTTGGCGCTCTTCCGGTGACAGACCGATATCAAAAGAAGAACTACAGAATATCGATGTCGGCAAGTTGCAAAAAGTATATAGGGCTTATTCTCGCAATAGTGTTTACGATTACGATGAACACATAAAGCTGGCAAATAAACTCGATAAAGACGGACGGCTCCCGGCTGCATTTATGGTAGTTGCTCCCGGCAGTTGGGATATGACTGTGTGGGACGATATCAACCGAATGCGCACCCTTAACACTTCACAAAGTCAGCGCAAAGCGGAAATGCACATTTGCCCGTTGCAGTTTGATATTGCAGAAAGAATTATCAATCGGTACTCCGCGGAAGGTGAGATTGTTTATGACCCATTCGGAGGGTTAATGACTGTGCCGTATATGGCAGTGAAGATGAATAGATACGGTATTGGTTGTGAATTAGGTGAGAGTTATTTTCGTGATGGTGTCGGGTACCTTCAGGAAGCGGATGATATGATTTCAATGCCGACTCTGTTTGATTTTATCGGTGAATAAAATAGGTTTTAGTAATAGGGAAAATCTCTATTATTGTTGAAAATGTTGATGGTCAACGCAAAAGCCTTTCGACACTCGGTTGATTGTGAATCAAGTTAAAAGAAAGAGCGAGTTAATCAAGGTGATTTTGTTAGTAGCCGCATACAGAGGATTCGACATTGCGTTAGTGTAGCAAGCAGACCGTTTGTAGCCACAAACGGTAAAACCTTGGGAAATATTCCCAAACCCTTTATAACCGGACAGGCGCCGGTTCGGGGAAAGGTGAAAGCAAATATCTTTTACACTTAAACAATCCAAAATAAAGGCATAGGGCTACAAATATATATTGTTCACGCTTAAAACAAAGCGCTATGCATCTTAAAGAGTAAGTTCATAAAAGGTCACTTTGCAAGTAGCCGCACTTGGTCTATGTCCCTTTATCGCCTTTGTCACCGCATAGACCAAGTGACTTTCCGTTCGGTGCTTTAAATAAAAAAATAGAAAAAAGGAAGGTAAAAAAGAATGAAAATTAATCCTTTTGTTGCAGGTATTTTAACTACGGTATTTGCAGAATTAACGGCTATAGTAATTGCAGGCTTCATAAAATATTTCAAAGATAAACACTAAAGACCACAAAAAAACAGGAGAATAACAATGACAGCAGAGAATTACTTATTACAAATCAAAAAGTATTGGGATAAATTTCTCAAGAGCAAATACCGGATCAAAGAACTCGATGAAAAGAAAGGACTATCAGCTATAGTGCTCGACCAGGTCAAGGTAAAACAATCACCGACAACAGACTCACTGATAAATCTGATTCAAGCAATCGAGGATGAAAAAAGAAAATGCAATGAGTATTACGATAAATATATTAATCTCTTTGTTGAAGCATCCGGCAAAATCAACAAGCTCGACAATAGAATATATGCAGAAATTCTCATTCGTAAATATCTGAATTTTGAAACAGAAGAGGAAATAGCAAAGCAAATGTTTTTCTCACAACAGCATATTAACAGACAGCGAAAAGAAGCACTGAAGGCGTTTCAAAAGCATCTCGATGAGTCGGATGTGTAGAAATGTGTTTGAATGAGTAATAAAAGCATGTTATTGTTATAATGCAATTCATTTATCATCGGTGGTTTTGTTAGTGTAGGTATGCGAAAGCAAAGAAGATGATTCTATTTCCTGTTTGAATTGCAAAGAGCGGCGAGTTTTGGTCTTTCTCGCCGCTATTATTTTGGTGAGATATGAACTATAAAAAGTATTCGCCGGAGCAAATCCGGTTCTATAAATCTAAAGAGTGGAAAGCAAAGCGACTTGAAGTTTTAAAGCGCGACCACTTCGAGTGCCAACGGTGCGCGAGGGAAGGCAGGCACACGAGAGCGAACACGGTGCATCACATTCAACACTTGAATGAAGCGTGGAACCTTCGGCTGACCGAGAGTAATCTGATAAGTTTGTGCGCTGCGTGCCATAACATTGAGCATCCGGAAAAAAGTTTTTCACCTGCAAAAAAAATTTGGGATGATGAAAAATTTTAATGCCCCCCGGTCAAAAAAATTGGCTTGTTTTTTTGCTCTCGGGAGAACGGCGGCAAAGGGATGACAATTCCGATTTTCTCACATCTGCGAAAAGATTTTTATTTTTTCGAGGTAATACTTGAAAATTACATCTTGAAAATTTTTGAAAATTTATAAATAAAATGCTGAAAAAGGGGGTGCTTTGAAATGGCGGCAAAAAAGCCGAAAAACAGGGCAAAAGACATCAAAAAAAGTTTAATAGAACAGCTGAAAAATAAGCATGCCGACATTGAAGCATTTGCCATTCAGGTGGATTCTTATGTGGCATTTTATCTCCTGGAAAACGAAGCGAGAGAGTTTCTCAAAGAGCATCCATACGACAAAGAAATCTCGCGACAAGCAATCGCATATAACAAGCAGCAATTATCAATTTTAAAGCAACTCGGACTCTCGGCTGAAACGGTAATGAAGCTCAAAGAGGAGGATGGCGCCGGTGGGCTCATGTAAGGTTTTCGATGTGACCAAAGCCGAGCCGATTCAAACCTACATTGACCTGGTAAGGCACGGTGATTACCTGCAATGCAAAGAGCAATATGCTTTTTGTGATTGGATTGAGCGTTGCTTTAACGGTACTATCTATTTTGATGCCGAACAGTTTGAAAAATATATGAAGCTGCAGGCACATTTCCCGTACAATCTATTTGAGTGGGAAAAGTGTTTGTTTGCATTGCATAATTGTGTTTACTACAAGGAAAGCGGGCTGATTCGCTTTCCCGTTCTTTTTGGTGAGCTTGGTCGTGGTGCCGGAAAAAACGGTTATCTCTCTTTCGAGGATTTTGCGCTGTGTACTCCAATCAACGGGGTGCGCGAATATCACTGCGATACCTTCGCAACAAGTGAGGAGCAGGCTTCCACATCCTTTAATGATATAAAAAATATTCTTGATAGCAATAAGAATTTTTATAAACAATACTGGTATTGGAATAAAGAGGAAATAAAAAACCTCTCGACCGGGAGCATCATCCGGTACCGCACATCGAACGCAAAGACAAAAGACGGCGGGCGCCCCGGCAAAATTAATTTTGACGAATACCATCAGTATATTAATTATGACATTATAAAGGTGGCTAAAACCGGTCTCGGTAAGAAAGAAAACCCGCGACAGACCATTATCACATCCAACGGCTTAGTGCGCGGCGGTCCGCTGGATGATATGGAAAAAATATCAATGGATATTCTTTTCAAAAATATGCCGGATAACGGCACAATTCCCTTTATTTGCCGCATTGATGATGAAGATGATAGCACGCTGGAAGAAAATTGGTATAAAGCCAATCCAAGCCTGCAATATTTTCCTAATCTGTTGCTTGAAATGAGGCTCGAAGCCGCCGAAATACGAGTCAACCCGAAGGTTAGAATTGACTTTGAAGCAAAGCGATTAAACCGCCCGCCGAAAGAGTTGGTAAATGATATCACATCGTGGGACAACATCATTGCTTGCAATGAAAAAAATATGCCTGATTTAACCGGTTATAGTTGTGTAGCCGCGATTGATTTTGCCAAGACGAATGACTTTGTGGCAGCGGGTTTGCTATTCTATAAAGACGGGCTCTATTATTGGTTAACCCATTCTTGGGTATGTTCACAATCAGCCGATTTAGAAAGAATAAAAGCACCGCTCGAAGAATGGGAAAGTAAGGGACTATTAACCGTAGTGGACGCGCCGGACATCGACCCGAGTATCCCGGTGGGTTGGCTTGCCGATATGAATAAAAAATACCGCATCGGCAAGATTTGCATTGACTCATTCCGCATTGTGATTTTGAGAGCGGCACTGAAAGCGGCAGGTTTTGATGTTGACGATAAAAATAGAGTGTGGTTAATCAAGAGAGTTACAATCATGCGCTTTGC
>ONWY01000004.1 GCA_900321665.1 uncultured Eubacteriales bacterium | reverse complement strand
GCCGTCCTTTTGCACGGCGGAGTACATCGGCGGTATTTGCCGGATTTTGCCGATAAAGCAGCTCACCGCCTCGTCTAACGCGGGGCGGGAAATTTTTTTTGCACAGCGAGAAACAATCTCGCCCGTGGTATCTAATGTATCTGTTTCAAAGCCCAGCTGTATCACCGCGGTATAGCGCTTATCCTTGCAAGGTAAATATTCCAAAAATCGCGTGGCGGAGCCGACCAAAATCGGCAGCACCCCGGTTGCCATCGGGTCAAGCGTGCCCGCGTGACCGATTTTTTTCATATTTAATATTTTTCGCATCCTTGCTACCGCACCGAATGAGGTGATACCGGCAGGCTTATCGATTGGAATAATCCCTGTCATGAAAGCTCCTGTGTGACGACCGCTACAAATTTCTCTTTAAATTGCGCGAGCGTGCCCTCAAAGCGGCAGCCCGCGGCATTCACATGCCCGCCGCCACCGAATTGCTTGCAAATTTTCGCCGCATCAATGGGCGGCTTGGTGCGCACCGAAGCCTTCCAAGTGCCGTTTTTGCGCTCTTTTATGGTGATACCCACCGCAACGCCCTCAACCTGACGCGGAATGGAGGAGATGTATTCGCACTCATCCTCGCTGGTACCGGTTTGGCGGTACATCTCTCTGGTGATGACGGCAATTGCCAGGCGGTTATGCACATAATACTCCATATTCTCAAGCATCTTCCGCTCCAGCTCCAGCTCGCCGCGCGTTTTGGTTTCAAACATCACTTCATTGATGCTTTCCGTGTCCGCACCCAAATCCTTCATCACGCCGGCAATATAAAAGGTTCTTGCCGTTGTGTTGCGAAAGCGGAAGCAGCCTGTATCGGTGGAAATGCCGGTGTAAATGCATGAAGCCATTTTTTCATCAAACTCCACGCCTAAATACTTAATGACATAATACACAATTTCAGCCGCTGCGGCACTGTCGCCCTCTAAGCAGGTCTTTTTGGCAAAAAAATCGTTGGAGGGGTGGTGGTCAATTGCAAGCTCGATTTTGCCGGCATACTGCTGCTTGAGCTCATCGCCGAGCAATTCCTCGGTTGCAATGTCTACCGCCATGACAAATTCCTCTTTAAACGACTGCTTTTTTAAGCCTTCCCATAAATAGGCATATTTCGGGTGCACCGGGTCATTATTGAGAAAATTCACTTTTTTGCCCATCTTGCGCAAGGCGCGCAGCAGTGCCAAAGCCGAGCCGAGCGTATCGCCGTCGGGGTGAAAATGTGTCAATATGGTAATGTTATCCTTTTGCGCCAAAATTTCGGCGACCTGTTTTGGAGTAATGTTCATACTTACCTCAGCTTATCGCTACTGTTCTTCATCAAGCGGTTTGTTTTCCTTGAGGATGCGGTCGATATGCATGCCGATTTCAATGCTGTTATCCGCGACAAAATTTAATTCGGGGGTTTTTCTCAAGTGCAATGCCTTGGAAACATGGTTTTTGATATAGCCCTCGGCATTTTTTAATGCCTTCACTGCCTGCTTGGCAGTATCTAACCCCTCAAGCGCGCTGACATAGACCTTTGCATAGGAGAGGTCTCCCGAAACATCCACGCGCACAATAGTCAACATCTTGCCCGCTACGCGCGGGTCCTTCAGCTCGCGGATGACGGTGATGACAGCCCTTTTGATATCCTCGGAAACTCTGTCTGCCTTATACCCTGCCATTAATCTCTATACTCCTCTGTGATGTAGGCTTCAAAAATATCGCCTTCTTTAATATCATTGTAATTTTCAAGACCGATACCGCATTCGTAGCCCTTCACCACTTCTTTCACATCATCCTTAAACCTGCGCAAGGATGCAATATTTGTTTCGGTGATGATGATGCCGTCGCGCACCAAGCGAATTTTGGCATCTCTGCTCACCTTGCCATCGAGCACATAGCAGCCGGCAATGGTGCCGATTGCGGAAATGGAAATGGTCTGCCTGACCTCGGCTCTGCCGATATCCACATCTCTGTACTTCGGCGCAAGCATGCCCTTCATCGCCTGCTTGATTTCATCAATGCAATCGTAAATGATGCGATAGGTGCGAATATCCACGCCGTCTCTTTGCGCGTTGGCGCTTGCCACCGCATCCGGGCGCACATTGAAGCCGACAATAATCGCTTCGGAGGCATTTGCCAACATCACATCGCTCTCGGTAATGCCGCCGACTGCGCCGTGAATGACATTGACCTTTACCTCTTCATTGCTCAGCTTCTGCAGATTTTGTGTGACCGCTTCCACGGAGCCCTGCACATCTGCTTTTACAATAATCTTCAATTCCTTCTTTTCGCCCTCGGCGATGGTTTCAAAGAGATTATCCAAGCTGACCTTATTTTGAGCATCAAAGATTGCCTGCTTCTCTTCCTGCTTTCTTTGCTCAACAAGCTCTCTTGCTAACTTTTCATCGGTAACGGCATCAAAAATATCGCCCGATTTCGGCACCTCGCCAAGACCCATGACCTCCACGGGGACAGACGGGCCTGCTTCCTTGAGCTGCATACCGTTTTCATTGGTCATCACTCTGACTCTGCCGACAGCCGTGCCGGCAACCACAATATCGCCTGTGTGCAAAGTACCCTTTTGCACTAAGAAGGTGGCAACGGGGCCTCTACCCTTATCGAGCTTGGCTTCGATAACCACACCCTTTGCCTGGCGGTCGGGGTTCGCTTTCAGCTCTGCCATATCCGCCACCAAAATGATGGTATCAAGCAGCTCGGGCAAGCCTTCCTTGGTTTTCGCGGAAACGGGAACGCAAATCACATCACCGCCCCACTGCTCGGGAACGATATCGTGCTCGGTCAGTTCATTGAGCACCTTATCCGGGTTAGCGCCGGGCTTATCCATTTTATTGATTGCCACGATAATCTGCACCTCGGCAGCCTTTGCGTGGTTAATGGCTTCAACTGTTTGCGGCATCACACCATCATCTGCCGCGACGACGATAACGGCAATATCGGTCGCCTTCGCACCTCTGGCTCTCATCGCTGTAAACGCAGCGTGGCCGGGGGTGTCAAGGAAGGTGATATTTCTGCCGTTAATCTTGGTTCTGTAAGCACCGATGTTTTGCGTAATGCCGCCTGCTTCGCCTGCGGTGACATCGGTATTACGAATCGCATCCAAAATGGAGGTTTTACCGTGGTCAACATGCCCCATGACAACCACAACCGGGTCGCGCGCAACGAGGTTTTCATCCTCATCCTCGGTATCATCGATAATTCTTTCCTCGATGGTAACGACGACCTCTTTGCTGACCTTAACATGCAATTCCTCCGCCACAATGGAAGCGGTATCAAAATCAATGGTATCGTTTTGAGATGCCATCACGCCGAGCGACATCAGCTTTTTGATGACCTCCACAGCGGTAATCTTCATCTTCAGCGCCAACTCGGCAACCGTAATCTCATCGGGAATAAAGATTTCAAGCTTTTTCTTCTTTCTCTCCAGCTCTAATCTTCTCATGCGCTGCGCTTCGGTCTCTTTTTTGCCGGACTGGCGGTGAATGCCCTGCTTGCCCTTGTAGCGCTTATCGGACTTTTTCTTTAACTTCTGCTTTGTTGAGGAGGTACGGTCGCTGACATGCCTGGAGGAGCCTAATTCTTCAAACCTTTCATCATACTTGGAAAGGTCCACATTGGAAGAGCGCGTGTCAACCGTGCGCAATTCGCCCTTGGTCTTTGCCTTAAACTGATTTTCTTTCTTCTCTTTTTTCTTAAACGGCTGGGGATCGGATGGCTTATGGGTAACGGGCTTGTCGCTTTGCTGCGGCTTCTTACCCTTTTTGTTTTTCTTTTCTTTTGCGGGTGCAGGCTTCTTTTCCTCGCTCGCTGCAGGTGCGGCTTTTTCCTTGCTTTGGCTATCCTTTTTCTCTGCCTCTACCGGCTTTGCAGTGTTAAAGTATTCCTTAAAATCCTTGACTGCAAATTCGTTGGTGAGCCGGTCAAAAATATAATCCAGCTCCAGCTCGGTGAGAACCGAAACACTCTTTTTCGGTTCTTCCGTAATCTCTCCCACAAGTGCAATGATTTTTTTGCTCTCAAGGGAAAAATCCTTACTGATTTCATTAATTTTATGCTTTACATTAGCCATACTTATCAGCCCTCCTCTATTGCTTTGAGCACTGCCGAGGCAAACGATGCATCGTTTACACTCACAACCCCAACCTTGTGCGGCAATGCGCGGCCTATTTCCGCCATTGTATATTGGATGCGCACTACCTGTGCGCTACTGTTTTGGAATGTCACTTCCCGCTTCATTTCTCTCTCGACCCGCGCGGAAGCATCGGCAGCGAGAATGATTAAAACCGATTTTTTCCGTTGCAGTGCCTCCAGCACCGCATCGTGCCCGGCAGAAAGCTTGCCGGCTTTTTTGGCAAGTCCCAAAAGAGATAATGCTTTAGCTGTCACTTTCAATCGCCTGCCTTAAAGATTGGTACACTTCCTCGGGAATCTGTGTGGAAAGAGATTTTGAAATGCGCCTTGTTTTTATCGCTTTTTCCAAGCAAGCCGGGTTGTTGCAAATATAAGCGCCTCTGCCGTTGGCTTTGCCGGTTTTGTCGAGAAAGATGGCGCCGTCCTTTGTTTTGACCACGCGAATCAGCTCCCGCTTATCCTTGCTCTCGTTGCAGCCGAGGCATAACCTTTCAGGTATCTTTTTTTGCTTCAACCTGCTCACCTTCTTTTTTCTTATTCAGCCGCTTCTTCGCTTTGTGCAGCTTCTTGTGCGACCGCTTCGGTTTCTTCCGTGCCGGCTTCAACCGCTTCTTCTGCGGCCTCGGCTTCCTGTGCTGCTTCTGCCGCCTCTGCAGCGGCAATTTCCGCTTCGAGCGCCGCAGCCTTTTCGTTTTCTATTTCTTCATAAAATACCGATTCCGGTTTGATATCGATTTTCCAACCGGTCAGCTTCGCTGCCAGGCGTGCGTTTTGACCCTTGTTGCCGATAGCGAGCGAAAGCTGGTTATCGGGCACTGCCGCGCGGCACTCCTTGGCACCGTCTGCCGCCACAAGCACCTCGGTCACATCTGCCGGTGCAAGCGCCGCACTGATGTACTCTGCCGGGTCCTCGCTATATTTAATGATATCGATTTTTTCGCCGCCGAGTACATCCACAATGGTATTGACTCTTGCGCCCTTCGGCCCGATGCAGGCACCGACGGGGTCGATATCCTCATCTGCCGCATACACCGCGATTTTGGTTCTGCTGCCCGCCTCGCGGGAAACGCTCTTGATTTCCACCTCGCCCTCAAAGATTTCGGGCACTTCTCTCTCGAACAATCTTCTGACAAAGCCGGGGTGCGTTCTGGAAATCATCACCTTGGAGCCTCTCTCATCATCTCTGACATCGACAATGTACACTTGAATGTGCTGACCCTCTGTAAAGCTCTCGCCGGGCACCTGCTCCTTCTTGGGAAGCACCGCGTCGCCGCCGGCAATTTCCAGAGAAACATTGCCCTTAATCGGGTCAATGCGCGCCACCTTGGCGCTGACAATTTCCTGCTTCTTGGAGCGGAACTCCTCAATTTGGCGGCTTCTCTCCGCCTCTCTGATGCCTTGGCGAATGACATGCTTTGCGGTTTGCGCTGCAATTCTGCCGTATTCGGAAAGCTCGATGGGCTTGATAACAAAGTCGCCCGGCTTTGCATTTTTATCGAGTGCCTTGGCATCCTCCGGAAGGATTTGAGCACCGGGCTCCGTGATTTCCTCAACCACTTCCAACTCAGCCCAAATATTGATGGTGTGCTTTTCCGTATCAATATTGCACTTGACCACTTCTCTTTCCTTGTTGTTGCCGCCGTAATTCTTGCGCATCGCTGCTGCAAGCGCCGCCTCTATCTTGGTGAAAAGATAGTCTGTGGAAATGTTCTTTTCGGCTGCAAGTGCTTTTACTGCTTCGAAAAATTCGCTGTTCATTGCTCTACTCCTCCAAAATCATCCAACCGCACATAAGCGGTGTCTTTTTTGTTGATACTTATTTTGTTTTCATCCGCTCCGACAAAAGTAATGATACCGTTTTCGAAGCTTTCCAAGGTGCCCGAAAACTCCCTTTGCCCTTCGAGCGGACGAATTAATTTCACTTGAATTGCTCTGCCGCGCATTTTTTCAAAATGCTCCGGCTTTGTCAGCTCTCGCTCCACACCGGGGGAGCTGACCTCCAAAATGTAGGCATTTGGAATAAAGACGCCTTCATCGAGCGGCTTGTCGAGCGCATGGCTCATATCCACGCAGTCGTTAATGCCGACACCCTCGGGCTTATCAATAAACACCCGCAAGTACCAATCACTGCCCTCTTTGAGATAGCGAACATCCCAAATCTCCAGCCCCAGCTGCGCGGCAATCGGTGCGGCAATTTCCAAAACGCGCTCTACCGTGTTCGGTTTTTTTGTGCTTGCCATTGTCTTTTCTCCTTAAAAAGTGGAGAGCAGGTTAAAACCTACTCTCCATTCTTACCATACTCATTAACAGTGCTATTCTATCACAGCACTTTTCTCTTGTCAAGTATTATTTTTATATATTATATTAGTTGCCCTTTATTTTTTTCCAATACGCCTGCGCTGCCTGCTCCATCTTGTTCTCGCCCGGCTCATAGTATACCGCGTCCTTAATGACATCGGGCAGGTATTGCTGCTGCACCCAATGGTTTTCGAATGCGTGCGGATACAGGTAATGCTGCCCTTTTTCCACATCGCCCTCGCCGTCATAGTGCTTGTTTTGCAGGCGGCGCGGTATCGGTCCGATGTTACCGGCTCTGACATCGGCAAGCGCCGCATCAATGGCACCGGCGCCGGAGTTGCTTTTCGGGCTGGTAGCAACCAAAATAACCGCATCGGCAAGCGGAATACGCGCTTCGGGCAGCCCCACCTGCAAAGCGGCATCTACCGCCGCCTTCACAATCGGGATAATTTGCGGGTATGCAAGCCCCACATCCTCGCAAGCGCACACCATCAGCCTGCGGCAGGCGCTTGGCAAATCCCCCGCCTCGAGCAGCCTTGCCAGGTAGTGCAATGCCGCCTGCGGGTCGGAGCCGCGCATGCTTTTTTGGTAGGCGGAAACGATGTCGTAGTGCTCATCTCCGTCTTTATCATAGCGCAAGGAGGATTTTTGTGCGAGCGCTTGAGCGGTTTCAAGTGTAATTTCGCAAATACCGTTCTCGCGCTTGCTTGCCAAGAAGCAATTTTCCGTGGCGTTAAGCGCTTTTCTGGCATCGCCGCCGCAACTGCCCGCAATTTTGCTCACCACCGCATCATCACAACGAATCTCCAGCGCATTTTCCGCCGCGAGCAGCGCAAGACCGCGGCGCACCACGGGCTCTAAATCCGCCGCAACAATGGGTTTAAACTCAAACACCGTTGCGCGCGACAAAATCGCCGAATACACATAAAAATACGGGTTTTCGGTGGGGGAAGCAATCAGCGTTATCTTGCCGTTTTCCATATACTGCAAGAGCGATTGCTGCTGGCGCTTATTAAAATATTGTATCTCGTCTAAATACAACAGCACGCCGTCGGGCGCCATCATGGTATCCAGCTCATCCACAATTTCTTTAATATCCTTTGTAGATGCCATTGTGCCGTTGAGCTTGTGCAGGCGCTTATTTGTTTTTGCCGCAATAATGCTCGCCACAGTGGTTTTACCGATACCGGAGGGTCCGTAAAATATCATATTGGGAATTTCGCCGCCTTCAATAATATTGCGCAGCGGCATATTTTCACCGAGAATATGCTTTTGCCCGCAAACATCCGCAATATCCGTCGGTCTGGCTCTGTCCGCCAAAGGTCTCATCGCTTTTCTCCCTTGTTGTTTGTTGTGCCCGATTGCCTTAGGCAATCAGATTTTTTTCATGCAAATATCACCGAGCGCACACTCCTCGCACTTGGCTTTTCTCGCCGTGCACAGGGCTCTGCCATGCAGCACAATGCGGTGGCAGAAATCGGAGCTTTCGCTCTCGGGCAGTATTTTTCTCAACTGCATTTCGATGCTCAGCGCCGGGTTACTGTCTCCCTTTTTGACCGTACACAAGCCCATGCGCTGCGAAATGCGAATCATATGGGTATCCACCACATAACCGTCAGTCCCGTAAACATCGCCGCAAATGAGATTGGCGGTTTTCCTGCCGACACCCGGCAATTTGGTCAACTGCTCAATGGTATCCGGCACCTTGCCGCCAAAATCACTTTTTATCATCTTACACAAGCCGGAAATATTTTTTGATTTGGAATTATAAAAGCCGCAGGAGCGGATGTATTCACCGATTTCCTCTACCTGAGCTGCGCAAAAAGCATCCAAATCGGGAAAGCGCTCAAACAGCGCCGGGGTGACTTTGTTTACCCGTGCATCCGTGCACTGCGCGGAGAGCACCACCGCTATGAGCAGCTGCAGCGGGTCGCTATACTGCAAAGAGCAGAGCGCATCGGGGTACATCTGCTTCATTTTCTCGATAATCAACGCTGCGCGTTCTTTTCGTGTCATAATGTGCCGTTCCTTTTCATTTCGTTCAGCTTTAAAACAATGGCAACGGTCTTGCCGTCCTTTATTGTGCCGTCCATCACCATCCGCACCGCATCGGTGAGCTTGATTTTGAGCGGTTCGATAAATTCATCCGCATCCAAGTGCTGCGCGCCGAATTCCAAGCCCTTTGCCGCAAAAAGATAAATCTTTTCATTACAATAGCCGCAGGTGGGGTAAAATACACCCAAGTCTATCATCTGCCGGGCAACGGCTCCGGTTTCCTCGCGCAGCTCGCGCCTGCCGGCAGCCTCCACATCCGCTTGTTCGCCCGCTTCGAGCTTTCCCGCGGGCAACTCGAGCATTTCCTCCTCGTAGGCATAGCGAAATTGGCGAATAAATACCAATTCCTCATCCTCCGTTATCGGTGCAACGCAAACACCGCCGTTATGGTCAATGATATCCCTTGTGGAGGTTTTTCCGTTAGGGCAAAGCACCTCATCAATGCGAAAGGTTAATATATTGCCTTTATAGGTAGCAATATTTTTGACAAAAGTCTCTTTTAAATCCATATGTATGCTTCCTTCGTTTTTCACTTCGTTTCCAAGAAACATTTTATCATATTTGCTTTGCTTTTTCCATACAATTTATCATAATGACCGTTAGGAGGAATGAAATTATGTTTATGTCCGCCCTGTGGGACACCATTTTCTCTATCAATGATAAGTATAAAAACGCCTCTGTCTTTCTCATTGATAATCACATCCCGGCGCTGCGCTTCGGCACTGCGGACAAGCCGATTATCTTTGCAGGGGGCTTCGGTGCGCAGGAATGGCAATCCGCCCCTCTGCTTCTAAAATTTTTCGACACCCTGCTTGCGGATATGGAAGCGGGCAAAACCATTGCGGGAATTGCCGCAAGAAAAGCATTTAAGCGCCGCTCGATTATCATCATCCCCGCCGTCTGCCCGCCGAAAATGCGCTATGAGGATGAATGCTTGGTCATTTCCGATTTGTCGCCTCTTGCCAAATACCTCGCTTATCACAGCGCCGGTATGCTCGTGTGCATCAGCGGCAGCAACGGGCATATCTACTGTGCGCAGGAAAATGAAAGCCTCTCGCGCGATGCGGATACCGTCGGCAAAATCCTTTGCGCCTGCTCGAAGCTGCCGCAGGCGCAGGATGACAGCGGCATCAGCGCAAAATTTTGTAATTGGACCAGCCAAAAGGCGCTGCTGCCCTCCTTTGTCCTCTCCCCTCCGAGCTTGGAGGCTTCCGCCTTGGAATACAACTACAAAGCGCTTGAAGAAACCTTTGCGGTTTGCTCTTTACTTTAAAATAATATGCTCTTTACTTTTAAATAATAAAACTTGATATTAAATGATTTTGTGATATACTATTTTATATATCTTTGAAAGTAAAGGGGACATATTATGAAACGGCATATTGAAACCAACTGTGTACAAGGTGCGTATCAACCCAAAAACGGCGAATCGAGAGTCATTCCGATTGTGCAAAGCACCACCTTTAAATATGAATCCAGCGTAGAAATGGGCGAGCTGTTTGATTTAAAGAAATCCGGCTATTTCTACTCAAGATTGCAAAACCCCACCTGTGACATTGTCGCCGAAAAAATTGCCATGTTAGAAGGCGGCGTTGCCGCCACTCTGACCGCGAGCGGACAAGCTGCCAGCTTTTATTCCATTTTTAACATCGCAAAGGCAGGTGACCATATTGTCAGCTCCTCCGCGATTTACGGCGGTACCTTTAACCTGTTTAATGTGACCATGCGCAAGCTCGGCTTTGATTTTACCTTTATTTCTCCTCATGCAAGCAAGGAGGAAATCCAAGCTGCCATTCGCCCGAACACCAAAGCGGTATTCGGTGAAACCATATCCAACCCGAGCTTAGATGTGCTCGATATTACCGCCTTTGCCGAAGTGGCGCATGCCAACGGCATTCCGCTGATTATCGATAACACCTTTGCTACCCCCGTGATGTGCAGACCGATTGAGTTCGGCGCCGACATTGTCATTCACTCCACCACCAAGTACATGGAAGGTCACGCCAGCACCATCGGCGGTGTGGTGGTAGACAGCGGCAATTTTGATTGGGCGCAAAATGACAAATTTCCCGAGTTGACCACACCCGATGAAAGCTACCACGGCGTTGTTTATGCCGACACCGGCAAGGGGGCATACACGCTTAAACTCGTCGCCCAGCTGCAGCGCGATTTAGGCTCGGTGCAGTCGCCGCAAAACGCATTCTTATTAAACTTAGGTCTCGAGACACTGCACTTGAGAATGCCGCGCCACTGTGAAAATGCCAAAAAGGTAGCAGAATATTTAAAGACCAATGAACACATTTCTTGGGTGAAATGCGCGATGCTTGAGGATGACCCGCAATATGCTCTCGCGCAAAAATATATGCCAAACGGCACCTGCGGTGTGGTTTCCTTCGGTGTGAAGGGCGGCAGAGAGGCTGCCGTCAAGTTTATGGATTCTCTGCAGCTTGCCGCCATTGTGACCCATGTGGCAGATGCAAGAACCTGTTGCCTCCACCCGGCTTCCACCACCCACCGCCAGCTGACGGACAAGCAGCTCGAGGAGTGCGGTGTCAGCCCGGATTTGGTACGCTTCAGTGTCGGCATCGAAAATGCCGAGGATATTATTGCAGACATCGCGCAGGCTTTAGAGAAAGCCGAATAACACCGCGCAAAAGCTCAGTTAATAAAAGAAAGGTAACTCCTATGCCTATTAAAGTACCGGACCATTTGCCGGCTGTCAAACAAATGGAAAAAGAAAATATCTTTGTTATGACCTCACAGCGCGCCTCCACCCAGGCAATACGCCCGCTGAAAATTCTGCTGCTCAATTTGATGCCGACAAAGATTGAAACCGAAACCCAGCTTGTCAGATTGTTGGGCAATTCTCCCCTGCAGGTGGAAATGGAGCTGTTACAAACCGCCTCCCACACCGCCACACATGTTTCCGAGCAGCATATGATTGATTTTTATAAAACCTTTGACCAGGTCAAAGATAATAACTATGACGGCATGATTATCACCGGCGCGCCGGTGGAGCGCCTTGCTTTTGAAGAGGTGGAGTATTGGGACGAGCTGTGCGAAATCATGGAGTGGACCAAATCCCATGTCACCAGCACCCTCCACATCTGTTGGGGCGCGCAGGCGGCACTGTATTACCACTACGGTGTCAAAAAATACGAGCTGCCCGAAAAGCTGTTCGGTGTCTACAAGCATAAAGTAGACCACAAGCGCTCTATTTTGTTCCGCGGCTTTGATGATGTGTTTGAAGTGCCGCATTCGCGCTACACCACCTTCAAAAGAGAAGATGTGGAAGCTATCCCGACACTTAAAATTTTAGCCTCGGGCGAGGAATCCGGCGTATTTTGTGTTTCCACCAAGCGCGGCAGGCAAATCTTTGTCACCGGGCACTCGGAATACGATGCCGATACCCTCAAAAATGAATACCTGCGCGATAAAAAAGCAGGGCTTGGCACCAAAATCCCCAAAAACTTTTTCCCGGCAGATAACCCCGCCAACAAGCCGGTGGTGAGCTGGCGCTCTTGTGCAAATTTGTTTTACAGCAATTGGCTCAACTACTTTGTTTATCAGGCAACGCCCTACGACTTGTCGGAGATAAAAGAATTAAAACGGCATAAGTTCAGATAAGAAAAAATGCAACAAGCTTCAGCTTGTTGCATTTTTTCTTATTGCATTTTTTCTTTCTTTTCTCTGAGCGAGCGAAAGAAGTCGGTCAGTATTGCGCTGCACGCTTCCCCCATCACACCGCCGGTCACCTCCGGCTTGTGATTATAGGGCAGGTCAAATAAATTCACCACACTGCCCGCGCTACCCGCCTTCGGGTCGCTCGCGCCGTAAATCAGGTTTTTGATACGCGCGTTGATAATCGCCCCCGTGCACATCGGGCACGGTTCCAAGGTGACATATAAATCGCACTTGTGCAGCCGCCAGCCGCCTAAAGCTTTACAAGCGTTATCTATCGCTTCGAGCTCTGCGTGATACAGCGCGTTTTTGCCCTTTTCTCTGCGATTTCTGCCGGTGCCGACAATCTCACCCTCGCACACCACAACCGCACCGACCGGCACCTCGCCCTCGCTCGCGGAGAGCGCTGCCAATTCCAAGGCGGCTTTCATATATTTTTCTTCCATACTTACCTACTGATATACTGCAGGGTCAACAGCCCCATAATGACAAAGCCGATAATCATCGGTGCATTCAAGAAAAACGCAACAAATTTCTGCCCTTTGCTCAAAATCGCCGCTTCCTCGCCTGCTATGTTTCCTTCGCTTTTGCTGAAAAATGTGCGGTCTGTCAGCAACAGGATGACAAAGCAGGCAATGCCCGCCAGCGCCACCACACCGATGATGATATAATACATCAAATTAAAGGCAGCCTCCGGCATCTTTTCACCGACATAGCCCATCACCACACTAAAGCCGTTGTTGATAAAGTGGAGAATCACCCCAATCCACAAACTGTCGCACTTAATGGCAAAAAAGGCAAAGCACGCACCGACAATAAAAGCAAAGGGTGCTTGGATAAAATTGCCGTGCATCAAGCCGAAAATCACACTTGAAGAGATGATGGCAAATGCCATACCGTATTTTCTCGCCGGCTGCAAAATCACCCCGCGAATGGCAAACTCCTCCAGCAGCGCCGGCATCACCGCCGTGCTGACTAAGGTAATGACCAAACCGAAGGCAGTGGTCGGCTCCGCCAAAGCATCGCTTTGTTGGCTAAGCTTAAAGCCGAGCTGCTCAAATAATGTAATAATAATATTGACAATGATGTTTGCGCCGATACAAATGGTCAATCCAATCGGTATGGACAACAGCGCCCGCTTTGTATTCATTTTCTTAAACGGCACAAAATTCACGGTTTTATCCTTGCTGCGAATAAGAAAGGCGATAATCAAAAACGGGATAAACATATAAATAAATGAAGAAATAATGGAAAATGCCCCGCTGAATACCGCATTGGCGGTATACAAATTGTATACACCCGGTATCGTGAGAATCAAAGACATTACCGTATTAAAAGCCAAAAATAATATCACGCCGAGCCCCGACATATTGCCGAGGTAGCGCAGTGATTTTTTTGCCTTTTCCACGCGCAGGCGCTTTTCATACGCCTGCTGCGCCAGCTGCGGGTTATAATAATAGGGATTGCCCGGGTAAATCGGGTAACCGTTAGGATAATAGCCCACCGGTTGACCGGGAGCCGCACCGTAGGGCACAGCCGGTTGGGTATAAGGCTGCGCAGGTTGCGCATAAGGCTGCGCAGGTTGCGCATAGGGCTGCGCAGGTTGTGCAGGCTGCGCGTAAGGCTGTGCAGGTTTTGCAGGTTGCGCGTAAGGCTGTGCAGGTTGTACAGGCTGCGCGTGAGGCTGCGGCTGTACCGCTCCCGGTTGCCATGCCGGTGCGGCAGGTGCATAGGCTTGCGCGGGTGCAGCGTAAGGTTGTGCCTGCTGTACCGGCGCCGCATAGGGATTGGGTGCCGGTGCCCCGTTTTGTTGATAAGGATTCGGTTGATTTTGTGTCATAATTTCTCCACAGGTTTTCTTCTACTATTATTTTTATTATAAATCGCAAGTATTATACTACGATTTCAACTGATTTTCAAATGCAAAATACGGAATGCTTTGGTGCCGGATAATCTATATATTTAATCAAGAGTATCAGCCGGTTATTTTATATTTAAAACTACTGAATGGTAAATTCCACAAAATTTAGCGGATACTCTTCATACTCTTCAAACGCAATAAGATATTTTTCTCCTTTTCTGACTTTCAGCCATTTATCTTGAGAGAAGCTTTCTTTCAACCCTTTGTTTGAAAAAAACATATAATCTTTTGTGGTTTTAACATTCACTTCATAGATGACAGTATAATACGCAATATTATTATCAAATTGCTTTTTTTCTATTCGCCTGACCGGTTCTCCATCTTTTCCCGCTCCATATAGTTGAATCGTATCTTTGGATTCTATGCTTATGTCCTCAACATAATAAGTCAAGCTCTTTGTATCATCAGATATAAAGGCTTCTTCCATTTCATTGAACGGTTGATTTTGATTAATGCCCTTTGCATATATAACCGAACCGGAATATGTTTCCAATACGGACTCTCGTGCGGCAGCTGCTGCCGTGTAATATACTGCACAAAATGCAAGCCCACTCACCAATACGCAAGCCCCCAATGCCAATACACTTCTTTTTATGAGCTTGAGCATTTTCTTTTGTCTTAAGCTGCATTTCTCTCGGTCTTCGCGCACCATAAAAGTCATACCGGCAATTACGCAAAACCCGATCCATGCGTAAAACAAAACAGACAATACCTGTAGCCACCATGAAGTCTCTACAAAGCGCCAGCGGGAAGCGATTTCATAAATCATTTTGAACTTTCCAAGCACTAAATAAACCGTTTCCCACACGGTGCCGCTAACTAACAACGCATTTTCATAACTATGCCCCCAGCCTAACACCACTCTGAATGTCAAAAACAAGCTAAGCGGTATACATGCAATTATCAAAATGCTTTTATATCGATAGCGCAAGCCGATATAAGCAAAAAGAAATAAAAATACCAGAAGTGCGCATTCACTTAACACTGTCTGCTCGTATAAAACTTCACTCCATAAAAGGGCTCCAAGAATTAAGGCAAAAAAACAAACTGTCAAACCCAATACAATCTCAATAAGCAACAGCGGCACATACAACCGCTTGCCGTGCACCTTTCCTATTCTGGTGCCAATCAGCTCCGCATCTCCCATACACGCGATTGTCTTTTCTTCGGCGACCTCTTCCTCAAATCCCGCATTAAGGTAGTACTGCTTTCGGTCTTCAAAATGATCGCTCAACTCACGCAAAGATTCTTCTCGCATGCGGTCATTTTGAATGTACTTAATAATATTTCTAATATATTCTTGTTTATTCATCGTTTCAACCAAAATTGAGCACTTTATCGATGCTCTTGTTAAAAGCAATTCGCTCCTCTTTGAGTGACTTTAAACGCCGTAAACCTTTGCGGGTGATATGATAATACTTGCGGTTTCTGCCGTCACATTCCCGCCAATAGCTTTCCACATACCCTTCTTTTTCAAGAGCATGCACAATAGGGTAGAGTGTGCCTTCGCCCATCGATAACTCATTTTGAGAGCGCAGTGCAATTTCTCTGCAAATTCTGTAACCGTATAAATCTTCTTTTTCCAAAACAGCAAGCACCAGTAAATGAGTGCTGCCTTTGACCAATTCTTTACTGTAGCGCATTTTATCACCTCAAATTCATATGCCTCGTAATACAATGTATCTTTCTTACATCGTATCACAAGGCATTATCTTTGTCAAGTGGCACCATCTAATTATCGCCTGTCACCTGTTTATAAGAAAGAACCTGCACATAATGTGCAGGTTCTTTCTTATAGATTCTCGAGTGTTTCCATCACATAATCGGCAAACTCGGCACAGGTCGCGCCGCCGTCTCTGCCGGTAATCACGACTTTCTTTTCCGTTTCATTACAAATGGAAAGGGAGACATGTTGTTAATCCTGGTTGTATTCTTAGGCAAGCTAGTGACATGAAAGATTATGAGTGTGGTGTGTATTTTGTAGATACAGACGAAGAAATTGTAGAGTTCATTCGTATAATAGATAATGAGGAGCTTG
>ONWY01000020.1 GCA_900321665.1 uncultured Eubacteriales bacterium | reverse complement strand
AATTTTTTCAAAATAAAATCACATCAACCGTTATCACAGTGCTATTGACTTGCTCGATAGCACTGTTTCCTGCGCTTGGCATTTCGGTGCTCGCAAAGGATGCGGCGGAAGAAAAGACGACCGCAAGCGATACTACCAAAAAAGGGGAAAAAACCACCTCCGCGGCGGATGCGAAGAAAAAGGAAGAAGAGGATATCGCTACCGAAACCCGCAAGAAGGAGGAAGAGGAGCTCGAAAAAGCGCAGCAGGAATACGAGCAAAAGGAAGAGGAATACAAAAAGGCAAATGAATCCGTTAAATCCATCAACGGCAAGATTAAGGATTTAGAGAGCGATATTATCGATACCATTGAGGATATCCAAAAGCTCCAGCAGGTCATTGAGGAGCAGCAAAAGAAAATTGACAAGCTTTATAATGACTTTAAGGGCAGGTTAAAATCCATCTACATGTCCGGCTCCTTCACCGACATTCAAGCGCTGTTGACTGCCGACACCTTTATGGATTATTTGACCCGCTCCGAGATGATTAAGGCTGTGTCTGCCAAGGATGCCGCTGCGATTAAAAAGATGCAAAAGGAATATGCCGTCTTAAAAAAGAAGCAGGAGGCGGTGCAAAACGACCGCGTGAAATTAGAAGTAAAGGAAGCGGATTTGCAGACCTCCAAGGCGAGCCTTGAAATGAAAAAGGCGGAAGCGGCAAAGGCATATAACGAATCCATTGATTTACTCAAGGAGGTCAACGAGGCGGCGGAAGCCACCAAGGTGCAAATTGAAAAGGAGCAGCAGGAGCTGCGCAAGATTATTTCCATGTGCCAAAAGGAAGCCGAGATTTCCAAAGAAATTGCCGATGCTATTAAAAGCGGCAAGTATAAGGATGTGGAGAGCGAAGTGATTTCCAACGGCGGGCAGTTCTGCTTCCCGGTTCCCGCCTGCACCGATGTTTCCTGCGGCTTCTACGGCTACACCAACCACAACGGCATGGATTTTTCCAATATGAAAATTAACGGGCAAAAGGTGGTTGCCACCAAGTCCGGTAAGATTATGAGTGTCAAGTTACTCGACTACTCCTACGGCCATCATGTGTGGATTAACCACGGCAAAAATGTGGCGACACTGTATGCGCACATGAGCCGCATTGTGGTCAAGGAGGGGCAGTATGTGAAGCAAGGGCAGGTCATCGGCTATGTCGGCTCCACCGGCAATTCCACCGGGCCGCATTTGCACTACGGATTGCTCATTGACGGCGAATTTGCCAACCCGCTCAACTATTTCTAAATAAAAGCCAAGCTGCTTCTTAAGCTCAGAAGCAGCTTTTTGTCTTTTCATCGCAAAGGTGATAGAGAAGAAAGGTTTGCTTAAAGGGCTGAAACCGTATATAATAGAAAGCACAGTATATTTCGATGATAAAGGGGAATGCATGGAATTTTTTAATCCGAAAAACAGATTGTATAAATCGATTGCGCACGCGATTTGCGAGGGCGAGAGCCTGACCTTGCGCATTTGTATGCCGCGCGAGTACCGCTGCGAGAGCGCAAGGCTGCTGGTGCAAGAGGATGGCAAACAGGTGCGGAGCATCCCGATGCTGTGGGATGGCATGTGCGGCGCGCACCACGAGTGGTGGCGCAGCGAATTTGTGCCGCAAAAAGCGGGGCTGTATTGGTACAGCTTCGAATACAGCGTGCCCTATGCCGGCGGCAAAATCCAAAAGGATGAAAGCGGCAAGGCTGCGGTATGCGAGGAGGGCGCGCAGTGGCAAATCACCGTGTATGAGAAAAATTACACGACCCCGCAATGGTTGAGGGGCGGCATCATTTACCAGATTTTCCCCGACCGCTTTGCCATTGGCTCCTCCGGGGTCAAAAATCCGTATGAGGACAGAATCATTCGTACCGATTATGAAAATGACCCGCAGTGGAAGCCGGTCAACGGAATGTATAACATAGATTATTTCGGCGGCAATTTGCAGGGCATTCGCGAGAAGCTTCCGTACCTCAAGGAATTGGGAGTCAGCTGCATTTACCTCAACCCGATTTTTGAAGCGCACTCGAACCACCGCTACAATACCGCCGATTACAGTAAGATTGACGGTATGCTCGGTACCGAAGAGGATTTTAAAGCGCTGTGTGCCGCTGCCGAAAAGGAAGGCATCCGCATTATTTTAGACGGTGTGTTTTCCCATGTCGGGCAGGATAGCATTTATTTTAATATGTATCGCCGCTATGCGGGCGAGGGGGCATATCACTCGAAGCAGAGCCCCTATTACCCTTGGTTTAAGTTTCACCACTGGCCCGATGATTACGAGAGCTGGTGGGGCATTAAACTCCTGCCTGAAATCAAAGAGGAAAACGAAGGCTTTTTGGAATATATTTGCGGTAAAGACGGTATTGCAAGGCGCTGGCTGCGCGCCGGTGCCGCCGGTTGGCGCTTAGATGTGGCAGATGAGCTGCCCGATGTGTTTTTGGACAGATTGCGCCAAGCGGTTAAGGCGGAAAAAGAGGACGCGCTGCTTTTAGGCGAGGTGTGGGAGGACGCCACAAATAAGGTGGCATATTCCGAGCGCCGCCGCTATTTGTTGGGCGACCAGCTCGATTGCGTGATGAATTACCCCTTTGCCGATGCGATTATTCGCTTTGTGCGCGAGGGAGGCAGTGAAGCCTTCTTCGAGGTGGTAGAGAGCATTTGCGCCAATTATCCGCCGCAGGCGTTGCACTTATTAATGAACCATATCGGCACCCATGATACGCCCAGAGCCATTACCGCGCTTGCGGGCAAGGACAGCACCGGCAAGGGCAGATCGTGGCAGAGCACCCATGCGCTGAGCGCGGCGCAGTACGCGCTGGGCATTAAGCGCATGAAGTTAGCTACTTTGTTGCAGTTCACCCTGCCCGGCGTACCGAGCATTTACTATGGCGATGAAATCGGCATGCAGGGCTACTCCGACCCCTTCAACCGCCGCTTCTTTGATTGGAAGCATCGCAAGCAGGCGCTTTTGGAGTGGTACAAGGCGTTGGGAAGCATGCGCAGCGCTTCGCCTGTTTTGGCAGACGGCTTTCTGCGGCGCATTCCCTCGCCGGAGGGTACGGTTTGCTATGTGCGCCAAAGCGGCGGCCACGAAATGCTCGTGGCAGTCAACCGCAGCGAGGAGACCATCGGCGTTTACCCGCCGCAGGAGTTTGAAAATTGCGCAGCCACGCTCGGCGAGAGCGTGCACGGCGGCAAGCTGGTGTTGCCGCCCTATGGCTACAGTGTGTTGGAAGTATAATGTAAAAAGGGCTACTCGCGAGAGTAGCCGTTTTTGGCACGGATACTTTGCACTGCGGCGCATTGTGCGCAAAAAAAGAAAGGCAGTCTCGGCGACCGAGACTGCCTTCTTGCTTAATACTTCGGTTTGTAGTAGTAATAATAGGGCTCTTCTTCAGTGATAATCGGGTCAATACACTGTGCCTTGCCAAAGCCCAAAATCAGGGCGAAAATGCCGGGAATGAAGAATAACCCGAGCGCAAAGCCGACCCCCTTCTCAAAGCGCTTTGCCAAGTGCTTGAGGCAAAGGAAGAGGTAAACCAAATTAAAGACGGGCACCAGCAGCAGCAAAAAACGCGCGCCTGTTTTCCCGCACACACAGGAAAACACATACAGGTTGTAACCGGGAATAAATACCTTCCAGCCCTTTTCACCCGTTTTGTTGAAAATACCCCAATAGCCGATGAGCATAAAGGCACCAAGCAGTATAAACAATACGATGGCGCCGGTATAGATAATCAGCTGTTGTGCCGAATATTTTTCAAATATTGCAAAAAATTGTTCGTTCATAATGATGTCTTTTGCCGATTGCCTTAAGGGCAAAAATGCTTAAAATTTAACCTTTTGCGCAATGTGCTCCTTTAACTGAGCAATCGGGATTCTGACCTGCTCCATGCTGTCTCTGTCGCGCACGGTGACGCAGCCGTCCTCCTCGCTTTCAAAGTCGTAGGTAATGCACATCGGGGTGCCGATTTCATCCTGGCGGCGGTAACGCTTGCCGATGGAGCCTGCATCATCATAATCAATGTTAAAATCAGCCGAAAGGGCTTCATATACCTTTCCTGCCTGCTCGCCGAGCTTCTTGGAGAGCGGCAGCACACAGGCTTTAAAGGGAGCCAATGCCGGGTGCAGGTGCAGCACGGTGCGCACATCGTTTTTCTCGGCATCAATCACCTCTTCATCATATGCTTCCGTCACGGTGGCAAGGAACAGCCTTTCCACGCCGAGCGATGGCTCGATGACATACGGTATATATTTTTCGCCCGTTGTCTGGTCAAAGTATTCAAGGCTCTTGCCGCTCGTTTCAATGTGCCTGCCAAGGTCATAGTCGGTTCTGTCGGCAATGCCCCACAGCTCGCCCCAACCGAAGGGGAAGAGGTACTCGAAGTCTGTTGTCGCCTTGGAATAGAAGGCAAGCTCTGCCGGGTCATGGTCGCGCAAGCGCAGGTTCTCCGCCTTGAAGCCTAAGGAATAGAGCCAATCGCGGCAGAAGGAGCGCCAATAATCGAACCACTCCAGGTCCGTATCGGGCTTGCAGAAGAACTCGAGCTCCATTTGCTCAAATTCGCGCACGCGGAAAATAAACTTACCGGGGGTGATTTCATTGCGGAAGGATTTGCCCACTTGCGCAATACCGAAGGGGATTTTTTTGCGCGTGGTGCGCTGCACGTTGGCAAAGTTGACAAAGATGCCCTGTGCGGTCTCGGGGCGCAGGTAAATCTCGCTCTTGGTGTTTTCGGTCACACCCTGGAAGGTTTTAAACATCAAATTAAATTGGCGAATATCGGTGAAATTGTGCGCGCCGCAGTCCGGGCAGGGGATATTCTTTTCTTTGATATAGTCCATCATCTGCTCGTTGGACCAGCCGGCGACATTGGTGCCGTCAAACGCTTCAATTAAATCATCTGCTCTGTGCCTGGTTTTGCACTCGCAGCAGTCCATCAGCGGGTCGGAAAAGCCGCCGAGGTGACCGGAAGCGACCCAGGTTTGCGGGTTCATCAAAATAGCGGAATCAAGCCCTACATTGAGCTTGTTTTCCTGGATAAACTTTTTTCTCCAAGCGCGCTTGATGTTTTCTTTGAGCTCCACGCCTAAGGGGCCGTAATCCCAGGTGTTGGACAGTCCGCCGTAAATCTCACTGCCGGGATACACAAAGCCTCTGTTTTTGCACAGAGCCACGATTTTCTCAAAGCTTTTTACATCGTTTTTCATCGAAAGTACCTCGTTTTTCAAAATTACTTAAATATAATATATTAATTTGCTTTTAAAGTCAATAAATCACTTGCATAAAGAAAAAATATTATTCAAAGTGAATATTGTGCATTTTCGAATAAGTGGTATAATAATGTTAAAATCTTGGGGGAGCACTGTATGAAAACGGTAAAGAAATACTTAAAGCGATATTTTGTAGACGGTATGTCGGCAATGGCGCTCGGCTTATTTGCATCGCTGATTATCGGCTTGATTTTGCAACAGCTCGGGCGCATTCCGCACTGCGAATTTTTTGCGTATGCGGCATCCTTTGTCTTCGGCAAGAGCGAGAGCGGGGCGGACATCGCCGTGCTCGGGGCTTCGAGCCCTGTGATCGGCGCGGCAATCGGCGCGGCAATTGCCTACGGCTTAAAGCACAAGCCGCTGGTGATTTTTTCCTCGGTTGCGGTCGGTGCGTTTGCCTATGCGCTCGGCGGCCCCGCCGGTGCCTTTGTGGCAGTCACCGTGGCGGCGGAGCTTGGCGGCTTGGTTGCCGGCAAAACGAAGATTGATATTATTTTGGTGCCCCTTGTGACCATTGTCGCAGGCGGCTTGGTCGGCAAATTTGTCGGCCCCGGGATTTCGTGGCTGATGAGCGAAATCGGCACCTTCTTAAATTTTACCACAGAGCTGCACCCCCTGCCGATGGGCATTATCATTGCCGTCGTGGTCGGGCTTGCGCTGACCGCGCCTATTTCCTCGGCGGCGCTGTGCATTATGATAGGGCTCTCGGGGCTTGCCGGCGGCGCGGCGGTGGTCGGCTGCTCGGCGCAGATGATCGGTTTTGCCGTTGCAAGCTTTAAAGATAACAAAATCGGCGGTTTAATTTCGCAGGGTATCGGTACGAGCATGCTGCAGGTGGGCAACATTATGAAGCATCCGCAAATCTTGCTTGCTCCGACCTTGGCGGGCGCGGTGCTCGGTCCGATTTCCACCTGTGTGTTAAAAATGGAGTGTACCCCGGTCGGCGCCGGCATGGGCACGAGCGGTCTTGTCGGGCAGTTCGGCACTTGGGATGCCATGAAGGGCAGCATGCCTACCTGGCAGATTATTTTGGAAATTGTGCTCATGCACGTGGTTGCACCCGCGGTGCTCGCACTGCTCTTCCACCTGCTGTTTAAAAAGCTCGGTTGGGTGAAGGACGGTTACCAAACGTTAAGCGAAAACTAAGTGTATTTCATAGAAAAAAGCGTTGTTTCACGGTGAAACAACGCTTCCTTTTTTTATAGGGGCAGGTTCAGACTGTCAGCAGACCCGCATCCAACACATATTGGCTGCCGGTGACATACTTTGCCTTGTCGGAGCACAAAAACAGCACGCTGTTTGCCACATCCTCGCTCTCAATCCACGGCACGGGGATTAAGTTGCCGGCGCTCGCCTCCGCCACCTCCTCGGGGGTTTTGCCCTCCATGGCGGCGATACCGTCATTAAGCGGGGTGTTGACCCCGGTCGGGTGAATGGAAATGCAGCGAATGCCCCAGGGTGCCAGCTCCAGCGCCCAGCTCTTGGTCATGCCGGTCATCGCCCACTTGGAGGCGGCATAGTGCGAGAGCCGGCGCATACCGCGCAACCCGCCGATGGAGGAATTGTTGATAATCACGCCATAGGTTTCGCCTTTTACATAGTCTTTGACCTGACTTTTCATCACGGGAATCACATGCTTGGCAGTCAGCCAAGCGCCCTTGGCGTTGATATCCATCATCGCGTCCCATTCGCTTTCGAGCATTTCATCTGCAAAGGCATAGGCGCAAATGCCCGCATTGTTAATTAAAATATCAATTCTCCCCAGCGCCTTGACTCCCTTTTCCACTGCCGCCTTGCAGTCTGCTTCGCTGCGCACATCGCCCGCGAAGGTAACACAGCTTCTGCCGAGCGCTTCAATCTCCGCTTTCAAGGAGTCCAAATCCTTGCTCGAGCCGTCATTATAGGCGGGGTATTCTATTTTTTGCCCTAAATCGAAGGCAATGATATCGGCACCCTCTCTTGCAAAGGCGAGCGCAATCGCTCTCCCCTGCCCTTTGGCGGCACCGGTGATGTAGACAACCTTTCCCTCAAATTCCTTAGCCATTTGTTTTCCTTCCTTTCTCGTAGCCGATTAAGCGGCTGTCTAAATCCACGGCAAGCGCGTGGTTAATCAGGTTGGTAGCAATCATCATGCCCGCGAAGGTGGTCAACAGCACCATCTCCTGCTCGCTGAAATGCGCGCGCATTTTTTCATACAGCGCATCGCTCACCTTCACCGGCTGATTGACACAGGCTCTGCCGTATTCGGTCAACAGGCGCTCCTTTTCGCTCAAATCCAGCGCATCCGGGTTTCTGCCGGCATCAATGAGGATTTTTCTGAAAAAGGTTTCGCAAATCAAGCAGTCGTTTTCGGAGGAAATTGCGTAAGAAAAAATATCGGCACCAAGCTCTCCCACACCTTCAATCTTCGCGACCTGCTCATACAGCGGGTACCACTCCATCATCACCTGAAAAGAAAGCGGGTGGTGCAGCAGGGTACGCTTCATATTGGTCATAATATGCGCGCTTTCGTGCGCATCCCACAGTGCCTTGACTTGCGCGGAAGCGCTCTCGTATTCAATAGGGGCAATTCTCATGTTATCATCTCCCGAAAAAGTATAGTTTTATCAATAGTTCGAGTATTATTGTAGTATATTTTTCGCGCTTTTTCAATAATTACTTGCAATAAATAAAAAGGGAGAATATAATGGATTGTATGATAGAAAGAAGGGGGTGCATGATGATAGTTGTATTAGTCATTTTAGCCGTTTTGGTGCTCATCGCGCTGATTTTTGTGATTCGCGCCTTGGCGGTGAAGGATACGGCGGAAAAGCCGGAGGAGTATGAAAAGCCGGAGATTGATTTGGATGCGGCGCTCAAGAAGGTACAGGGAGCCATTCGCATCCCGACCGTTTCCATGCGCGATGAAACGATACCCGATACCCCCTTTTTGGAGCTGCAGGCATATCTGGAGCAGACCTTCCCGCTTTTTCACGAGAAGGCACAAAAGCGCGTGGTGGATAAATATTCGCTGATGTATAAAATCGAGGGCAGCGACGCTTCGCTCAAGCCGGCGATGTTTATGGGGCACCAGGATGTGGTGCCGCCACAGGAGGAGGGCTGGAACCACCCGCCCTTCAGCGCCGCGGTAGAGGATGGCTGCATTTGGGGTAGAGGCTCTTTTGATATGAAAAGCCAGCTCGTTTCCATCTTCGAAGCGACCGAAATGCACCTGCGGCAGGGCAAACTGCCGCAGCGCACGATGTATTTCTGCTTTGGGCACGATGAGGAAATTGCCGGTAACGGTGCGAAAGCCATGTGCAAGGTGCTTGCCTCGGAGGGCATCGAATTTGAGTTTATTTTTGATGAGGGAATGAACCCTGTCAATGCCTCCTTAGTGGGGATTGAAGGACCTTTGGCGCTGGTCGGTGTTTGCGAAAAGGGTTGGGTCAATGCCAAGATTTCCGCGAAGGGCACTGCGGGCCACGCGGCAATGCCGCCCAAGGAAACCACCGCAGTCAGCCTGTGCAAGGCAGTCGTAAAGCTCAACAAGCACCAGATGAAGGCGCGCTTTACACCGGCGGTGAATATGCTCATCCGCTCCGTTTGCCCGAAGGCGAGCTTTAAGTTTAAGCTGTTAATGGCAAATGCCGATATTTTAAGACCGCTTGTGAAGCCGATTTTGTTGCGCCTGAGCCCTGCCGTGGCATCCATGCTGCGCACGACAATGGCATTTACCGTGTTGCACGCGAGCGATGCCGCTAATGTCATGCCCGATGAGAGCTATGCAATTGTCAACTGTCGCGTGAACCTCGGCGAAAAGGTGGAGGATGTGAAAGCGCATATGCAAAAGGTGCTCGGCGATAAGTACGAAATCGAGCTTGACCCTGTGGGGCAGCACGAGCCGACAAGCATGAGCGATTTGGACTCCTTCGGCTGGCGGATGATGCAAAAAACGGTCGCGGAGGTGTTCCCCGGCGGTGTGACCGCTCCCTTCCCCTTTGTAGCGGGGACAGACTCCAAATACTACGACAGCTTAACCAAGTGCACCTTTAAATTCAGCCCGCATATTACCGATGCCAAATACAGAGCCGGTATGCACAATGTGAATGAATACTTCAAGGTAAGCGATGTGGAGAGCGATATTCAGTTTTACTATCGCTTTATGCAAAACAGCTGCTTTTAACCGCAAGCAACGCTAAGAGTGAAAGAGAGGGCACTGTCTGCACGCTCTTTCGCACAAAAGATTTATAAAAAACGAGGCAGTTTCAACACACCGTTGAAACTGCCTTTTTGATAAAGCTAAGCTTTTGTTATTCGATTAGGATATCTACCATTCTGCTAATCTTTTCTTGTGTTTCGGGCGGGGCAGACAAAACCTTTTGTGCAATCGCGTTGGCATCTGCTTCGACCATTTTGCCGGTTAGCAGGTAGTCGGCGGTGACACCTAATGCACGGCTGATTTTCATTAAGTTTTCGGACAGAATGGATTTACTGCCCCTCTCTGCGGTAGAAAGCATTTGTGCAGATACTTCGGCACGGGCAGCAAGCTCTTCTTGAGAAAGCCCTAATTGCTTGCGCTTGGCAACAATCCGCTTTCCCATTTCATTGTAAAAATTTTTAGGCTCTTGCACGGTTCCACCTCCACTCTATTGGTATTATACATTCTGCATTAGAATTAATTAAGCGACTACATTTGATAAAATCAAAAGAAGTATAAATTTTAGACAGCATTCGACAGAAATTGTATGCAAAATATGTTATCCTCCCTCAAGAGAAAGGAGGGTATTCGATGCAGTACAAAAGATTATTAGAAAAGATTGCCGAACAGTATCATACTACCCCTGCGGAAGCGGATAAAGAAATAAAAAGGGCAATCAAAGCGGCGGGTTACGATATGCCACCGGAGCTTTTTATTGCTTTAGCGGCAAGAAAAGTGAGCAATCAAGCGCCTGCCGATTTTATAGACCGTCAATAAACAACAGTAAAGGCTGTTTCAACGGTGCGTTGAAGCAGCCCCTTTCTTTTTTGCGAGCGGTCTGTCAAAATCCCGCATTTGTCGCAAGTGCTTGTCTGTATAATGCTTGTATTATTTGACTTTTTATGTTATATTAAATCTATATATAAATAAAAACAAAGGTTGAGATATGTTAAAATTAATTAAGTATTTAAAACATTGCAAGCGCTATGCGGTTACCGCGATGCTGCTTGTGTGCCTGCAAAATTTAATCACCTTGGCACTCCCGACCGTTGTCTCCAAGATTTTAGACAGCGGTGTAGACAAGGGCGATGCCGGCTATGTCACCTGGATGGGCGTTATCATGTGCATTGTGGCGGCAATCGGCTGCGTTGTCGGAATTTTGGGCAACTATTTTTCTGCCAAAACCTCCGCCAATTTCGGCGCAAGCCTGCGCAAGAGCCTGTT
>ONWY01000153.1 GCA_900321665.1 uncultured Eubacteriales bacterium | reverse complement strand
TTAGGCTTGCTTACCAAAAAGGTCGCAAAACCCGCAGTACCCTACGGCGGCAAATATCGCATTATCGATTTTCCGCTTTCCAACTGTGTCAATTCCGGCATTGAAACGGTCGGTGTTTTAACACAATACCAGCCCTTAGAGCTCAACGAATACCTTGGCAACGGTCACGCCTGGGATTTAGACAGAGCCAGCGGCGGTTTACACATTCTCTCTCCTTACCAACAAATTGAGGGCACGGAGTGGTACAAAAACACCGCCAATGCCATTTATCAAAATATCAACTTTATCGACCGCTATAATCCCGAGTATGTGGCAGTGCTCTCGGGCGACCACATCTACAAAATGGATTATAACGAGATGTTGCAATACCACAAGGACCATCAGGCAGTGTGCACCATCGCCGTGATGGAGGTACCGTGGGAGGAAGCACCGCGCTTCGGTATTATGAATACCAACGAGGATTGGTCGATTTACGAGTTTCAGGAGAAGCCTGCAGAACCGAAGTCCAATAAGGCCTCCATGGGTGTTTACATCTTCTCTTGGAAAGAGCTGCGCGAGTACTTAATTGCCGATGAAAACGATGCCGCTTCCAAGCACGACTTCGGTCAAAACATTATTCCCGCCATGCTCGGCGACGGCAAGAAGCTGATGGCATTCCCCTTCGAGGGCTATTGGAAGGATGTCGGCACGATTGCCTCGCTGTGGGAAGCAAACCTGGATTTAATCAACCCGAATGTCGATTTGGATTTGAGCGATAATTCTTGGAAAATCTATTCCAACAGCCCGATTGCACCGCCGCACTTTATGGATGAAAATGCCTATGTGCAAAACTCTGTTGTCGCAGAGGGCTGCTACATCGGCGGCAATGTGGAATCAAGCGTTATCTCCTCCAATGTTGAGGTGGAAAAGGGCGCCGAGATTATCGACAGTGTCATCATGCCCGGTGCCACCATCAAAAAAGGCGCTAAGGTGCTCTACTCCATCGTTGCCGAAAACGCAGTGATTGAAGAGGATGCTCAAATCGGCGAGCTGCCCGAGAACCTGGAGCCCGGTGCATGGGGTGTTTCCATGGTAGGACCCAACACCACCGTTGCCAAGGGCATGAAGGTAAAAGCAGGCGAATCTTACGGGAATAAGGAGGAACAATAAGATGCAGGGAAATGATGTTTTCGGAATTATCTTTTCTAATACAAATGATGAGGCATTGAGCGAGATGACCAATGTCAGAACCATGGGCTCCATTCCTGTTGCCGCCAGGTACAGAATGATTGACTTCCCGCTTTCTTCCATGGTCAATGCCAACATCACCAAGGTCGGCATTATCACTAAGAGCAACTACCAATCCCTGATGGACCACATCGGGAGCGGCAAGGCTTGGGATTTATCCAGAAAAAACGACGGTATCTTTATGCTGCCGCCCTTCGGCTTGGGCACACAGGGTATGTACCACTCCCGTACCGAGGCACTCAACGGCGCGATGGATTTCATCACCAAGAGCGATGAAAAATATGTCATTTTAGCCGATTCCAACCTCGTTGCCAATGTGGATTACAGCGCTTTGATTGATTTCCACAAAAAGAGCGGCGCCGATATCACTGCCGTTTCCGCTTGCGCCGTGCCGCCCTCCAACATCGGCAAGCAGGTGCAGCTTATCACCGATGCCAGCGGCAAGGTCAGCGAAGCAAACATCATCCCCGGCGGCGGTGAAAAGACAGAGTTTTCGCTCGGCATTTATATTATGGAGCGCTACCTGCTCATCCGCCTGATTAACGAAGGCATGAGCAAGGAAAGACCTTCTTTTAAGCGGCTGAGCTTAATTGACAATGTCGGCAAGCTGAAAATCTATGCTTTCAAGCACGAGGGCTTCTGCCACACCGTGGAGAGCCTTTCCACCTATTTCAAAGTGAATATGGATTTGCTCTCTTACACCAACCGCAAGGATTTATTCAACCCGCAGCGCCCGGTTTACACCAAGTCTAAGGACACTATGCCCACCAGATACGGTCTTGAGAACATTGCCAAAAATGTGCTCATTGCCGACGGTTGTGATATCGAGGGCGAGGTTGAAAACTGCATTATTTCCAGAAATGTGACCATTTCCAAGGGCGCCAAGGTGAAAAACTGCATCATTATGCAGGATACCTTCATCGGCGAAAACGCCAATGTGGAATATGCGATTTTAGACAAGCACGTCGTGGTTAAGCCCGGCAAAAAGCTCTGCGGCGCGGATACATACCCGATTTATATCGCCAAGAGCACCATTCTTTAAAAACCATATCGGAGAAAGTGCCGGCAGCTTCGCTGTCGGCTTCCCTCCGAAATTCAATCCCTTCTTGAGAGGAGCATTATTATGAAAGTTTTATATGTAGCCAGCGAGGCGCTTCCCTTTGTGGCATCGGGCGGTCTTGCCGATGTTGCCGGCTCTCTCCCCTTTGCCCTGCGCAAAAGGTTGGTCGGCACCAGAGTGGTGATGCCTTTATATGCAAAAATCAGCGATGAAATGCGCGCGAAAATGAAATACATCTGCAATTTCCCGGTTCCCGTTTCGTGGAGAATGCAATACTGCGGCATTTTTGAAGCTCACATCGGCGGCGTTATCTATTATTTTATTGATAACGAATACTATTTTAAAAGAGATAATCTTTACGGTTACTATGATGATGCGGAGCGCTTTGCGTTTTTCTCCAGAGCGGTGCTCGAAATGCTCGAGCACATCGACTTTAAGCCAGACATTATCCATTGTAATGATTGGCAGAGTGCTCTTGTGCCGGTGTACTACAGCCTTTACTATGCCCAGCGCGAAAGGTTCTGGGGCATTAAGACCGTATTCACCATCCACAACATCCAATACCAAGGGCAATACGGGATGGAGATTTTGGGCGACCTTGTCGGCATTGATGAATATAACAAGAGCATTGTGGAGTATGACGGCTGTGTGAACTATATGAAGGGCGCGATTGAAACCGCCAATGCGGTCACCACTGTTTCCAATTCCTATGCCAACGAGATTTTAGACCCCTGGTATTCCCACGGGCTCGACACTATTCTCAAGCAGCGCTCGTATAAGCTCAGCGGTATTTTAAACGGTATTGACTACGATAACTATAATCCCGAAACCGATACCAATATTCCTGCCAACTACAATGTGGAAACCTTCAAAGAGGGTAAAGCGATTTGTAAAAGAGAGCTGCAAAAGGAACTCGGGCTTCCCGAAAGAGATGTGCCGCTGATAGGCATTGTCACAAGGCTTGTTTCCCACAAGGGCTTGGATTTGATAAAAGCCGTTTTTGAGGAGCTGCTGTGCACCGAGGACATTCAGGTTGCCGTGCTCGGCTCGGGCGATGCGGAATATGAGGACTTCTTCCGCTACATTCAAGGCAAGTACCCGGAGAAATGCGCGGTCACCATCGGCTTCATCCCGCCGCTTTCAAGGAGGATTTATGCCGGCGCGGATTTATTCTTGATGCCCAGCAAGAGCGAGCCGTGCGGCTTGTCGCAAATGATTGCGTTGCGCTACGGCACGGTGCCGATTGTCAGAGAAACCGGCGGCCTGCGCGACTCTGTGAAGGATAGCGGTGACGGCGAGGGCAACGGCTTCACCTTTGCCAACTACAATGCGCACGAAATGCTGCACACCATTCGCCGCGGTATCCAAGGCTACTATGCCGAGGGTTGGGAAATCCTCGTGAAGCGCGCGATGGAAAGCGACAACACCTGGGCGAAGTCCGCAGGAGAATATATTAAATTGTATAAAAGTATTTTATAAGTCAAATTATGAAAGATTTAGCTGCCGGCAACCGGCAGCTAAATTCTAATTTGTGGGGCTTGTAGAGCTCACAAATTAGAATTTGAACGCTCGTTTTACTCGCTGAAAGAAGAAATAAGAAAGAAGAAATAAGAATGATGGGCGAGGCACTCGCACTCGTTCCGCTTCGCTCTAATAAATGAAAGTGCAAGTATTTCACTCTGAGTTATTACTTTGAAAATGTGTAGATACAAGCTTTTTCATTCATCCCTTGTGTAAATGGATGTGGATGCAAAGCACTCGGATGGATTGTTATATAAATCGGGTGCGGGTGTCCCGCCCTTCATTTTTCTTTTTTCTTTCTTCTTTCTTCTTTAAAGGG
>ONWY01000003.1 GCA_900321665.1 uncultured Eubacteriales bacterium | reverse complement strand
TGCGAAAGGTTCTCCGTTTCACCGAAATGCACGCCAAAATCGTGCACGCCCTTCTCTGCAAGTTCCATTGCAAAAGCTACGGAACCGGCGCAGGAAATAGAGTCCATACCCAGTTCATCTATTTCATAATTCCAACGAATGATTTTTTCTATGTCATTATTAAGAATGTTGGCGCCCAAAAGCCCCAAAGTTTCGAGTTCGGGACCCTTAACCACTTTATCATCCACCTTGCACATTCTTGCGCAACGAATCACACAAGTGGTGCAGGCGGCATTGGAAACCAAGTGATTTTCCGCCAATTCTTCACCGGAAATCTTTTCAAAATCATCAAACCTGCCTGCGGAGAAATTTTTGGTAGCCAAAATGGAATGCGCCTGCATGGGCGATACCAACCCTGCCGTGCCGAGTTTGGGCAACTGCCTGCCGGTAAGCGGATGGGTTTGCAATAACTTTGTCCACTTCACATTGAGTTCTTTGAGTTTTTGGCGGTTGGCAAGAGGCGGTAACTTGGTGCCGAAAGCGGTGACCGCTTTGAGTTTTTTATCGCCGAACACGGCGCCCACACCGCCTCTGCCGGCAGTTCTTTCGCCGCTGAAAACACAGGCATACAGCACCTTATTTTCACCGGCGGGACCGATTGCCAATTTGCCCTGCGCGCGGTGAAGATTGTTTTGGGTTTCACCGGTAGTCATCCCCCAAAGGTTGCTTGCATCTTCAAATACAACCTCTTTTTCGGTAATGCGCAGATGCACGGGCTTTTCGCTTTTGCCGGTAATGACCGCGGCATCATACCCCGCTCTTTTAAGTGCCAAACCGAAATCGCCGCCGCAGTTGGAGGAAGTCACAATCCCCGTGAGCGGTGAAATGGTGGAAATATTAAACCTGGATGTATTCGGGCAACCGGTACCGGTTAAAGGTCCGGTAGTGATAACAAGCCAGTTATCTTCATCAAACGCTTTCATTTCGGGCGTGATGTGGTGCAGTAAAATATCCGCCGCCATCACTTTACCGCCCAAAGTGCGCCTGCGGTCTTCATCTGTCCAAGGAAATTCGCCATAGGTTTGTTTGCTTAAATCCGCAAATAAAACCTTACCCATGTAACCTGTATAATCAGTCACGCTTCGTTTCCTCCTTAATCGTTAAACTTTCTATCGTTTCGCCGTCATAACAATACAGTTTACCGGCAGAATGCGGATTTTTTAAAAAATAATCGGTAGCAAGTTTGGCTTCCAGTGCCCCGATAATGCCCACACTCATACTCGGTGAAAGAACTGCTCCGTTACTCTTTTGCAAAGCGCCTGTCGCCTCCAGGGGCGGCGTTTTGTCGGGAATGCACAAATATGCCGTGCCGTAAAACCCGTTCACACTGCCGTTGATATACGCGATTTTACGTTCCTCGCAAAAATCGCTCACAATTTTGCGACATTCGATATTATCGACTGCTAAAATGACAATATCAAAATTCTCGGCGGAAAACAGTTGAGAGATACTCTCAATTTTGATACATACGCTCTCCACTTTGCAATCGGGCGCATATTCTCTGATTTTATTTGCCAAAACAAGGCTTTTTGCTTTGCCCTCATCCTCTTCGGTATACATAAATTGGCGGTTTAAATTGCGCAGTTCTACACCGTCAAAATCCCACAACAACAGTTTGCCGATGCCCGCACCGGCGAGATGAACCGCCACATTGGTGCCAAGCCCGCCGCAGCCAATGACCGCCGCAGAAAAGGCGCTGATATCAAAACCCTGAATGTCTGCTTTTGTACTCATTTTCCGTAGTTCCCTCCGCAATTTTGCGTGTTGCCGCTCATGGTTTCTACCGCATGCGGCAAAACATCAATTACCACTTCTATACTCTCTTTGACCGCTTTCGGGCTACCCGGCAGGTTCACGATGAGCGTTTTGCCCCTCAAACCGCTAACGGCTCTTGAAAGCATTGCCTTGTTGGTGATGGCGAGGCTCTGCGCCCGAATGGCTTCGGCAATACCGGGGGCTTCCCTGTCTATGACCGCTTTGGTCGCCTCTGGGGTAACATCACGCGGGGCAAACCCCGTGCCACCGGTGGTGAAAATGACATCGGCACCGAAATCATCTGCCAATTCCGCAATGGCGGCAGAGATTTGTTCTTTTTCATCCGGCACCAGTCGGTAGGCATTTTCGGTAGAAAGCGGCGCTACACACTGTGCGATAGCGGGACCGCTTCTATCCTCACATTCCCCGCGAAAACATCTGTCGGAAACACAAATTATTCCAAATTTCAAATTACCACCGCCTTTTCTTTTATCATAGCACATTTATTGAGCACATTCAATAAAAAAAGTCTTTAAAGTTACTATATTTTATGTTATTATGTATATAGAATTGTTATAATTCTGATACTTTTCGACCTGCATCGGCTACCTGCAGATGTTTACACCGGCACAGGCGGGTGCAGGCAATGCCAAAAATAACAGGCGCCTTTGCGCATTTGGCTAAGGGTTAGCGGGGAAACGCGCTTGCCTTCCGTGTTTGAAAAGGAGTAGTATCATGAAAAAAGTATTAGCGATTCTTTTGGCTGTGGTAATGGTTTTATCATTCGCCGCCTGCGGTGCAAAAACAGAGGAAACCACCACCGCGGCAACCACAGCGGCAGCACCCGAAAATGCGGTCATTCGCCTTTCAACCACCACTTCGGTCAACGACTCGGGATTACTTCCCTACCTGTTGCCTGTTTTTGAAAAAGAAACCGGCTACAAGGTAGAAGTACAATCGGCAGGTACCGGTGCCGCCATTCAAAAGGCGGAGGACGGGAATGCAGACTTAATTCTCGTGCACGCAAAACAATCTGAAGAAGAATTCATTCAAAAGGGCTACGGCGTTGAAAGACTCCCCTTTATGTACAATTACTTTGTGATTGTAGGCCCGAAAGATGACCCGGCAGGCATTAAGAATTGTGCAGACGCGGCAAGCGCATTTGCCAAAATTAAGGAAAGCGGTTCCAAATTCATCTCCCGCGGTGACGACAGCGGCACACACAAAGCGGAACTCAAAATTTGGGGCGAAGGCAAAGAGCCGAATCCCGAAAAAGATGATTGGTACATCAGCGCCGGCAAAGGTATGGGCGATTGCTTAACGATGGCAAACGAAATGAACGGCTATTGCTTAACGGACAAAGCAACCTTCCTTTCCATGCAGAAAGATTTAAGCATCACGCTCTTACTCGAAAAGGGCGAAGATATGAAGAACACCTACTCCCTCATCGCAGTTAACCCCAAAAAGGTTGACGGGCTCAATACAGAGGGTGCAAAAGCACTCATTGATTGGATGCTCGGCGATGAAGCTGCAAAACTCATTGCCGCTTACGGGCAGGAAGAATACGGTGTATCCCTGTTTACCTTGCTTGAAAAATAAGCGATGGAAAGCATCAAACAAGCATTTGCTTTATTGCTCTCTTTCGATAAAGAACTTTGGCAAATTATCGGTGTGACGATGAGGATGTCCCTATTAAGCACGGTTATTTCGTGCTTAATAGGGCTCCCTCTCGGAGCGCTTTTGGGAACAAAACACTTTAAAGGTAAATCACTGATTAAAAAAACAGTACACACACTAATGGGCTTGCCTCCTGTTGTGGCAGGCTTATTCGTGTATGTACTTTTTACCCATTACGGCCCCTTCGGCAGTTTAAACCTGCTGTTTACGGTCAATGTGATGGTGATTGCGCAAGTACTCTTAATTACGCCGATTGTGGTTGCGCTCACTTCTTCTTTTATTGAAGGCAGTTCCAAACCGGTGATTGAAACCGCCGAGGGACTCGGTTTTTCTAAATTCAAAACCGCCGCGCTGTGCATCAGCGAAGGGCGCGCATCGCTTTTTTCGGTCGTGCTCACCGCTTTCGGGCGCTCTATTGCAGAGGTCGGTGCCGTAAGCATTGTCGGCGGCAACATTCAGTGGAAAACGAGAGTTATGACAACGGCGATTATGCTCGAAACCAACAAAGGCAATTTTTCGTTTGCACTCGCACTCGGTATCATCTTACTTTTAATTGCATTTATTGTAAACGCCGTTGCCTCCCTTGCCGTAAAGGAGCCGAAACATGATTGAGATACAAGATTTAAAAAAGATATACGGCGAGCGAACGGTTTTAAGCATTCCGTCTCTCCGTTTTGAAAACGGTTCTTCCACGGTGCTTGCGGGCGCCAACGGTAGCGGTAAAACTACATTAATCAAAATTCTTGCCGGCACTTTAAAAGCGACCGATGGCAATTTGACATTACCGCAAAAAACACGGTACCTGCCGCAGCAAAGTTATGCCTTTCGCGGCAATTTAATCAAAAACATTACCCTCGCCGGGGCTGATGAAAATACGGCACTACACTTGCTTGAAACGATGGAATTGGCGCATTTAAAAGAAAAGAAGGCTTCTTCGCTTTCGGGGGGCGAACTGCAACGCCTGGCGCTGTGCCGCGTGCTCGCTCAAAAATGCGATTTGCTTTTGCTCGATGAGCCGACAAGCGCTTGCGATGCGAAGGGGACGGAAATTGTTTTGAACGCTGTTAAGGCATACCGCGCGGAAAACGACTGCACGCTGATAATGAGCACACACTCTCCCCTGCTTGCCACGGCAGGCGGTGAACGGCTTATCATTTTAGGCGACGGTGAAATAGCCGCCGACGGTGAGCCCAAAGAAGTACTGACGCACCCGGAGAGCGACTGGGCAAAAAGTTTTATTACGGGGTGGAAAATATAATGCTGCAAGTAGTGACAAGGCAAGATGCTTTACAGATAATCAAAGAGAATACAACGCAGATTTTAGCAGTCGAAAGCGTACCGCTACAAGAATCACTCGGCAGAACGCTTGCGGAAGATATTGTATCTGTCGAAAATGTGCCGTCATTTGACCGCACCACGGTTGACGGCTATGCCGTAAAGGCTGCCGACACCTTCGGCGCTACGGATGCGGCACCGGCACAACTGGAAATCATAGGCGAAATCCATATGGGCGAACATGCCGCCTTCCCTTTAAAAAGCGGGCAGTGCGCCAAAATCTCTACCGGCGGGATGCTCCCGCCCGGCGCCGACGCCGCCGTTATGGTAGAACACACCGATACCGCCGACAACCTGTGTTTGGTATACAAATCCGTCGCGCCCTTTGAGAACATTACCAAAAAGGGTGACGATATTCTTTCAGGCACTACGGCGCTCAAAAAAGGCACCCGCATCACGACGGCGGAAACGGGGGTGCTTGCGGCGCTCGGCATAATGGAAGTGCCGGTATTTAAAATGCCTGTTATTGCCATACTTTCTACCGGTGATGAAATTGTGAGCGGCGCACCGCAACCGGGGCAAATTCGCGATGTCAACACGCACCTGCTCACCGCCGCGGCAACAGCACGCGGCTGCACGGTGTTGCCCTACGGCGCCGTGAAGGATGAGAGAGAAACCATTCTCGCCGCCCTCAAAGAATGTATCAATAAAGCAGACATTGTGCTCATTTCCGGCGGTTCTTCCGCAGGCACAAAAGATATGACGGTCGACATTTTAGACACATTGGGTAAAGTGTATTTTCACGGCATTGCCATGAAACCCGGCAAACCTACCATTTTCGGTAAGGTGCAGGGAAAACCGGTATTCGGCTTACCGGGACATCCGCTTGCTGCATACTTTGTGTTTCGCCTGATTGTCAGCGAGTACATTCGCTTTTTAACAGGCGCCCCTGTCGAAAAACCGACAAACAGGGCAAGGCTTGCACTCAATATTCCCTCTAACCACGGCAGAGAAGAATTTCTTTGCGTAACATATAACGAAACAGGTGAACTTGTTCCCGTACACACCAAATCGGGCATTATTTCTGTTTTGTGCGAAGCGCAAGGCTTTATTGGTATTGACAGAAACAGTGAGGGTGTGGAAAAAGGAACCGAAGTGGAAGTGTACAAACTATGAAACATAACTATTTAAACAATCTGCCTGTTGAACAGGCAAAAAATATCTACTTTTCACATTTAAAAGAGGTCGGCTTCACGGCGGCAACCGAGTTTGTTGCAGTGAGCGACGCTTGCGGCAGAATGCTCAAAAATGCCGCCTATGCGCATATCTGCTCCCCGCACTACAATGCCTCGGCGATGGACGGAGTGGCAGTGAAAGCCTCAAAAACCTTTGCGGCAAGCGAACGCACACCGCTCACCCTCACACCCGAGGATTATGTGGTGGTAGACACCGGAGACCCTTTGCCGGACGGCTGTGACGCCGTGATAATGGTAGAGGATTTAATGGAATGCGGCGACGGTAACGAGAAAATCATTGCTCCTGTGGTGCCGTGGCAAAATGTGCGGCAAGTGGGCGAAGATATTTGTATGGGTGATATGATTGCCCCTGCGGGGACCGTACTCACTCCTTCCCTATGCGGGGCACTGCTTGCCGGCGGCATTACCGAAACCGAGGTATACAAAAAGCCGCTTGTCGGCATTATCCCGACAGGCGATGAAATTGTTCCGCCGACATCGGCGCCCGCAAAAGGCGACATTATTGAATTTAACTCTACCGTTTTTAAAGGCATGTTACAGGGCTTTGCGGCAGAAGCACGCATTTACCCCATCACGCCCGATAAAAAAGAGCGCATTGCGCATGCCCTCACCACGGCGCTTGCGGAATGCGATATGGTTTTAATCAGCGCCGGTTCCTCTGCCGGGCGAGATGATTACACTTGCGAAATTATTGATACGCTCGGCAGGGTTTGTGTGCACGGCATCGCCATCAAACCCGGCAAACCCGCGGTGCTCGGCGAAGTGAATGCAAAACCGGTTATCGGTCTACCGGGCTACCCGGTTTCGGCAATCGTGATTATGGATGAAATTGTGCAGGAAGTGATGGATGTATACTACGGCAAGGCGCTTTCACAAAAAGAATATGTTGACGCCGTGCTTGCCAAAAAAATTGTATCTTCTCTCAAATACAGCGAATACATCCGCGTCAGTCTCGGTGAAATCGGTTCAAAACTGACCGCTACCCCGCTCTCACGCGGCGCCGGGGTGATTACAAGTTTCACAAAGGCGGACGGCGTGCTGATAGTACCGCAAAACCGCGAAGGTTTAGAAGCGGGCGACACAGTACAAATTCGCCTGTTAAAACCGCTAAATGAAATTAAAAACACCCTCATTATCAGCGGCAGTCATGACCCGCTGATTGATGAAGCGGCGAATTTTTTGGCAAAAGCCGGCGCACCGTTTCGCGTATGCTCCACCCATGTGGGCAGTATGGGCGCCATCCACGCCGTAAAAAGCGGCTTGGCGCATTTGGGCGGCATTCACCTGTTGGACACCGCAACGGGAGAGTACAACCGTTCTTATGTAGCAAAGAACTTTCCCGCCGGCGGCGCCGTGATAAAAAAAGGCGTTGGCAGAGTGCAGGGGTTAATGGTGCAAAAGGGCAATCCGCTTGGCATTCAGACATTTAAAGATATTAAAAATGTGCGCTATGTTAACCGCCAGCGCGGTGCCGGTACCCGCATACTGTGTGATTATTTGCTCGAACAAAACGGATTATCCCCCCGCGAGATTGAGGGCTACCGCAATGAAGAATACACCCACACCGCCGTTGCCGCACTCATTGCGGCAGGCAATGCCGATGCAGGGCTCGGCATTTACTCGGCGGCAAAGATGTATGACCTTGATTTTATACCCATTTGTAATGAAACCTATGAATTTTTGGTGGACAGCCGTTATCTTGAAAACCCGATGGTAAAAGCATTTTTTGAGGTGCTGGAGAGCGAGGCATTTCAAGAGCGGTTAACGCAATTGGGCGGATATGTATTTTAAGCTCGCGTTGCTCGCAGTGAAGAATGAAAAATGAAAAATGAAGAATTGAGTTAGGAGACACATTCACACTTGTTCCGCTACGCTCTAAATATAAAATACAGGGTGGATACTTTATGAACAGTAAACAAGAAACATTCAGCCATATTAACGAAAACGGTGAAGCCGTGATGGTAGATGTAGGCGGCAAAGAAGTGACCGCCCGCCATGCCACGGCATATGCCAAAATTAAAATGCAACCTGCAACCCTGCAGGCACTATTGACTGCCAACCTGAAAAAGGGTGACGGGCTTTCCGCCGCCCGCATTGCCGGCATTATGGGGGCAAAGAAAACGAGTGAACTTATTCCTCTGTGCCACAATATTCCGATAGACAGTGTGACGGTGGATTTTGAAAAAGAGAATGATAGCACCCTCGCCATTTTTGTGCGCGCCAAGTGTTCTTACAAAACCGGTATTGAAATGGAAGCGCTCACCGGCGCCGGCATTGCCGCGCTGACCGTGTATGATATGTGCAAAGCCATAGATAGAAGCATGGTAATAGAAGAAGTAAAACTACTTGAAAAAACCGGCGGCAAAAGCGATTACCGCCGAGAAGGATAAACAATGAAAGACAGTTTCGGCAGAGAAATCTCCTACCTACGTATTTCCATTACACAACGCTGCAACCTCAATTGTGTGTATTGCGGCAAGGATGACTGCGCAAAAAAAGCGGAAGAACTCTCTCCCGAAGCGTATTACAAAATAGCCAAAGCCTTTGCAAAGTGCGGCATTACCAAAGTGCGCATTACCGGCGGTGAACCGCTTGTGAGAGCAGATGTGCCCGAAATCGTGCGCCTCATCGCCTCCATTGAAGGCATTGAAACGGTTGCCCTCACCACAAACGCCGTCTACTTAAAACAGTATGCGAAAAGACTCAAAGACGCGGGATTGACCGGCGTCAATATCAGCCTTGACAGTACCGACGGCAGCACCTACCGCCACTTGACCGGTGCCGATGTGCTTCACAAAGTGTTTGCGGGCATTGAAGCCGCCGAAGCGGCAGGGCTTGCGCCCGTAAAAATTAACGCCGTGCTGATGAAAGGGGTTAATGCCGACGGTGCCGAAGCCATGATTCGTCTTGCAAAAGAAAAGCCCATAGATGTGCGCTTTATTGAACTGATGCCATTTTCCGAAAAAGGCGAAAATGAGGCGTTACGCGTTACCGGGGATGAACTCTTGGCAAAATTCCCTTTCTTACAACCTGTCGAAAGCGAAGAAGGAACGGCGCGGTATTACCAAGGTGACGGCTTTCTTGGCAGAGTTGGTTTCATCAATCCCGTCAGCCGAAAATTCTGCAGTGAATGCAACCGCATCAGGCTGTTGTGTGACGGCAAAATTAAGCCCTGCCTCGGGCAGGAAAAGACCTTTGATGTTCTTCCCTTTTTTCACGATGAACAAAGACTGTGTGAAGAAATTAAAAAAATTATTTTTCAAAAGCCTGCCGGTCATAATTTTGAATTAAAGCGGCAAATGCACGGGTTGAATCAAACGGGAGGGTAGTGTGAAAGTTCCTTTCACACAATGAAATTCGCCTGCGGCGAGTGAAATAGCTTCGCTATGAAATATTGCCTGCGGCAATGTGAAATATTTGCTTCGCAAATGTGGTGGGCGGGACACCCGCACCTGTTCCGCTGCGCTCTAATAGTTTCATGACTATTTGTGCTACCGTTTACGGTAGAATGAGGGTAGTGTGAAAACATGGCTTTCACACAATGAAATCGCTACACGATGAAGAAAATTCTAAATTCAAAATGCTAAATGCTAAATGAAAATTAGAATGTAGAAAGTAAAATGTAAAATTATAAGAACCTGCCACAAGTGGCAGAACCTTGGCGTTCGCTTCGCTCTGCTAAAATGCGAAGCTTTGCTTCGCCACCACAACTCCACTCTCAACTCTTCACACTTCAAACTTTTTTAAAATGCGAAACTTCGTTTCGCCACCTTAATTCAACATTCGACATTCATAATTCAAAATTATTCGCGCAGCGAATCTGCGCCACCTTAACTCAACATTCAACATTCAACATTCAACATTTAATAATAAAACGAGGTACATTATGGCAAAAGTAATTGCAATCAATATCAGCGAAAAAAAGAAAACACCGAAAAAGAATATTCATGCCGGCACATTGATTGAAAACTATGGTTTTGAAGGTGACGCCCACGCCGGCAAATGGCATCGCCAGGTGAGCTTGCTTGCCAAAGAGAGCATTGAAAAAGCGCAGGGCATGCGCACGGACGGGCTCTGCCACGGGATGTTTGCGGAAAACATCACCACCGAGGGCATTGTGCTCCACACCCTGCCGGTCGGCACAAAACTAAAAATCGGCGAGAGCGCGGTGATAGAAATCACCCAAATCGGCAAAGAGTGCCATGACGGCTGTGCCATTAAGGAATTGGTCGGTCAATGCATTATGCCGAGAGAAGGCATTTTCGGCACCGTACTCACCGGAGGAACGGTGAAAGAAAACGACGAAATTACCGTATTATGAAATTATTATTTGAGTTATTTTTACAATTTGCCAAAATAGGGCTGTTTACCTTCGGCGGCGGCTATGCGATGTTGCCGCTGATTGAGCGCACCTGCGTGGAACAAAAACAGTGGATTAGTGAAGAAGAAATGTTAACGCTTACCGTGGTTGCGGAATCCACCCCCGGACCGGTGGCAATTAACTGCGCCACCTATGTGGGGAATAAGCAAAAAGGCATTGCAGGTGCGGTAGCGGCAACGCTCGGGATGATAATACCCTCGTTTGTGATTATTCTCATCCTCTCTTTTTTCTTTGATGCATTTATCAAAAATCGCTATGTTGCCGCGGCTTTTAAAGGTATTAAAGTAGCCGTTGGCATTTTAATTATAGACGCCGCCGTGCGACTGTTCAAAAAATTACCGAAAAAAGTTTTGCCGATGGTGATTTTATGCGCCGCCGGTATTGCCATGCTGCTGTTTGATATTTTCGCCGTAAAAATCAGTTCCGTGGTACTGTTGCTTGCAGGCGCCCTCATCGGCATTACCGCTTATGCGATTACCAAAAGAAAAACGGGAGGGAAAGAAGAATGATTTTTCTCAACCTGTTTTTTGCTTTTTTATATGTCGGCTGTTTTTCTTTCGGCGGGTATGCCGCCGTACCGCTGGTGCGCGACACCGTGCTCGCACACGGGTGGATGGATGAAAGCAAATTTGCCGAATTAATTGCCATCAGCGAAAGCACGCCCGGTCCGATAATGGTGAATATGGCAACCTTTGTCGGCAAAGAGCAAGGCGGCATTTTAGGTGCCGCAATTGCCACGCTTGCCGTCGTGTTGCCGGCATTCATCATTATTTTAGTGCTGATGAAAGTGATGCAAAAAGCCATCAAAAAACCTGCCGTTCAGGCGGCAGTCGGCGGCATAAAACCCGCCGTGGTCGGCATTATTCTTGCCACAGGCATTTATATGTTGGTTAAATGCATTTTTTCGGATTTTTCCGGCACGGCGGATTGTAAGGCGCTCGGTTTGGCGGCGGTGCTCGCACTCATCTACTTTGGTGCAAAAAAAGTGTTCAAAAACGGCATTTCACCGATTATCCTCATCCTCCTCTCCGGCGCGGCAGGCGTTTTGCTTTACGGCATATAAAACCGGATATGGTAATAAATTAAGGCAGCGAGGAAAACCTCGCTGCCTTGTTTTGAAATGCCATATGGTTCCGAACAACATCTGGTGAAAGGAGGTGATGCTGAATGGAAGTGATTTATTTCATAATAAGTTAATACGATTTGCCCTTTCAATCACAAAGGCTATGTAACATATGGCATTTTTTAACGAGATAAAAATCGTTAAGCTGTTTCAATAATTTCATAGCGGAACAGTCCTCGCCGCTTGGTCAAATCCTTAAAGGTTTCTTCATCCGTACCGATTTCAACGGTATAATACGCCTTCTTCTCACCTTTCACCTCATCAAAGCCGATTCGCATATCATACGGAAGTTTTTCAAAATAAGCCATTTCCAGATACTTGACTGCTTGATAAATGCTTTTTACTTTGATTTTTACCAAAACACTCTCTCCTTTCTTTTATAATGAAACAAAACGTTTCAATATATGATTTGTAAATTTTGCGTATATCTGCACCCGCTTATGCAGGTGCTTTTTTTCTGCGCGAAATTTACAACCTCTTTTATGAGTATACGTTTTTCCACATCCTTTGTCCAAGGAAGTGTTCCGTGGAACTGCGTTACTTGAAAGTTCCAATTAAAAAATCAATAATGATGAAAGGAGTACTTATGAGAGAGGTTTTTACCGAAATGCCACAGGACGAAATTCAAAGCAATCAACTTTCACATATCTATTGTGAACTTGCCGAATTAGTCGGTATTGAGGCTGCATTAAAAATACATGCCGCATACCGTGGTCAGCAAATCAATTTTCCCGTGAACTTATTCACAAAAGAATTTGTACAAAAACAAATAATATGTGAATATGACGGCACAAATGTAAAGCAGCTTGCTTCGAAATTCGGCTACAGTGAAAAGTGGATTAGAACAATTTTAAAAACGAAAGAGAGGAATTGAAAATGAAAAAAATTATAAGCAGTTTACTCATTGTAACACTCATCATCACTTTGTGTGCAGGTCTTTGTGCCTGCACACAAACCAAACAGGGAAGCGATAAAAAGGCAACCGCCGCACAAGAAGAAAAGCGCATTGACATTGCCGATTTACAGTGGGAAATTGCGAGCGGTATCATCAAGAAAAAAAGGTTTGCATTAATGAGTTTGACCAACGCAAGCGAATACACAATTACCGCATTTTCGCTATGTATGACGCTCAAGGCAGATAGTACCCCGGAACAGACAGATGCTTTCTTTGCTTCTATTGAAAAACTTGATATTCTCGAAAAAAATGAGTTTGAGCAAATCAAGGAGAACGAACCGCAAATACACTTTAAAAGTGATAAAGTTGTTAAATCCGGTGATACTTGCAAAAACATTCATTGCTACTACTTCACAGGCACCTACTATGTACGGGATGCAGCTGTTTGTGAAATGTTTGAACCTGATGTAGCAACCGTTTCCTACATTAAAGACGGTAATATTGTCACCACAAACTATGACTTTAAGGCAAAAAGTTATTCTGATGATTCCGGCTCCGTTAAGGCTTTTGAGTGGAGCGAAAGCGCCTTAGCAAAAGCGGTTCCGAAACCGACAGCGGAATATGTGGAACTTGTGACCGAGAACGATACAGCCCTGCACTTCACTATGCACGGCACCGCTAAAACAGACTTTCAAACCTATGTAAACGCCTGCAAAGAACAGGGATTTACAAAGGATGACAAAAACTATGACTATACCGAGTATTCCATGTACAATGCAGAAAATGAAACCGGCTATAAAGTGAGCATCAACTTTGACCCCGATGATGAAGAAATATCCGTTTCCGTTTATTCACCGGAACAATAGAAAAACACAAGGCAGTGAGGGAGAACTCACTGCCTTGATTAAAAAAGCCATATTATTTCCGAACAACATCGGGTGAAAGGAGGTGGATGTTGAAATGGAATTCTTTTATATTTATTTAACTTAAAAGATTGTTTAATATGGTTCAACCCCATATTCTAAAAACATATATAAATTATACACCTCAATGTCAGTCATCGATTCAATATCGTCTTGGGTATATCCATCTGGTGGCGATTCAAGATATAAAGGCAAAACTGTTTCAGTAACAAAGGCAGACATCTGACAATCTTGAATTAGATAATTAAAACCATTATATGTATCATCGTCAATTTTAAAATATTCTTGAAGAGTGTTAAGAATGTTGAGCAGAAGTTTAGCAAAGAAATTAGATTGTTCTGATGATTTTAGTGAATCGTAATCAAAGTATGACAAATTAAAGTTGGCAAGTATAGTGTCCAAAAAATTAATTCTATATTGGATTCTTTGTTTTTCGTTTTCTTCACGATTATACGGGTATTCATCAATTTTTGAAAGATAATACTCTAGTGGAGTATTACTGTAGCGCCTTTCATATATTTCACCGCTAAGATATCTTTTATCAACATTAATTTCTTTTGCTATAGCAGATAAATACGATTCTTTAATAATACCTTTCTTCAAGGAATCGTGTAAACAACGAGTTGAGCAAAGTTTTTCACGGCTCGGGTCTCCAAGGGTTGAAATGTGTTCACCTTTTATGTGAATTATTGATTCAAAGATTTCTTTGTCTATTCTAACTCTCTTTATAGGGGTATAAGCCATTATAACAACTCCAATCGGCAAAAAATTATAAAATTGCGCATTGAAAATGCAGAAATTTTTCGATATACTGTTTTTAGACATAATAACACGAGGCAACTTTAAAATCAATAGAAAGGGAAAAATTATGGAAACTCAAGACAATATTTATGGTTTGCTGACGGAAAGCGACCTTATTTATATTGACACTTGCTCGCTAATGCAGAGTAAAAATACGGAGAGTGTTATCGAAGCGATACGCCCATACCTACTGGCGGCGAATAAGAGAATATTGATTACTGCTCCAGTATCGCACGAGTTAATGAAGCACAAAATCCGTAAAAAAGAGCAAACTGTTCATCTGGCTGAAAAGGCCTATGAAATTATAGAGAAGTACTGCGATGTTTTTACGCTTGAAGACTGCGAATATTCTAAAGAAGAAATTTTCGCTGCCTTTGCAGACCCTTCTTTAATAGCTCGTATGACTATAAATAAAGAGCATCATTCCCAACTTTTAATAACTAACGATAAGAAGTTGAGCGTGGACGCATTAAACATTAACACTTTGAAATCTTGTAATGGCAAGCCGGTAAATGTTTATTCTATTTCTGAATCCGGAGAATTAGAGGAGTTCAAACTGCCTGCGCCTGATCAGCCAAAGGTTATCATTACGGAACAACCGCCTAAGAAGAATAACACTCTAAAGGAAATGGCACGCACATTATATTTGGTTTCTGTTGGTATTATGCTTGGGGTTGGCGGTAAGTACGCATATAGATATTCTAAAACTATAAATTGGAGGGCTTTTGTATGAGAGAAGAACTAGTAAATGTAACAGATAAAAACCTTAATGACCTGAAAGAAAGTCAGATCGTAAAAATTTTATTTTCGTCATCATATGAAAAATTTAAGAATAACGAGAGAATTATTAATGGAGCGTCTGATTTATCAAGCTTGGAAAAAATGGAAGCTCACAACAAGAATTATGATCGTTTCAGAAAAGAAATCGCGGAAAATATTTTTGGAGTCATCATGGTATCAACCTTTTTCTATGCCGTTTGCAATAAAGAAAAATTCATTCCAATTTTTAAATCTTTACTAAATAAAAGAGCTTAAAGATAAATGCAATACTAAAAGCATTATTAGTAAATTACCATAATTGTGATAATGACATATTTGCATTATTTGTTTTTTCTTTGTTAAATCTGCTCGTTTTTCCTATACCTACGCCATTTTTGATTTTTGGTTCAACATTCATGATGTGCTGTAACCTTTATAAAAATAGACGTAAACTTTTTCGCTAAAATCAGGGTAAAAATGGCAAATTTCAGCAGTTTTTTTATTTATATTGCTATAAAAATTGCCATTTAATTGTATGTATTGCACAAAATGGTTACAAAGCTGTAACCCTGCCATGGTTGGAATTGGATAGATATTTTCGTAAATTCGCCGAAAAATTTTTATGATAAATCTTGGAAAAATGTGGAAAATTGTGCGATTTTTACAATTGGTGGCTTCGTTATTTATGCAAAATCACAGTTCGTTGTTCTAACCTTGACAATGGCACCGGCTATCGCGGGCGCCATTGTTGCATAGAGGCAGTGCGCTTGATGGGGCACGGTTTATGCAACCGATAGGTGCGGTCTTCGGTCGTTTGAGTGCAAACATCTTTCTCTTTATGAGAGCAACCTGCGCAGGCGCTGTTTCTTTTAGAGAGAGGCCTGCAAAAAAGCCCGAAGCGGGAAAACCGCTTCGGGCTTTTGATGGCACAAAACCTGATTATTTTCGCACTTCGCCATCAAAGATGCTTTCTACAATGGCACCGGTTGCTTTGCTGATGGAATACTCGTATTCAAAGCCGCTCCACTTAAATGTGATGGTGTAAACAGCTTCGCCTTTTTTCTCGCCTTCTGTTACGGAGAGATTTTCCGCAGCTGTTTCTTTGATGCCGGCATCCTCGAAAGCGACCGCTTTTGCGCCCTCTTCATCTACACCGCTTGCAGCAGCTGTTGTTTCGCTCGCCGCCTGTGTAGCCGCTGTGGTTTCTTCACTCTTCGTGGTTTCCTTAGTGCCCGAAGAGCAAGCGCTGAAGGTCAAAGCGCAAACAAGAATTGCACAGATTAAAACAATTAACTTTTTCATAATAAATTTTCCTTTCTTTTTTTACAATATATCATATTTGTCACTATAGTGTCAAATATACCTTAATCAAAGGCAGCGATTTCCGCCGGTTAAAACTGCCGCGCAATCACAAAACGGTTATCAATAAAATAACAAAAAACTGCGGATAGAAGGCTCCCTATCCGCAGTTTATAATACATTTTCCAAAGAACGAAGAACTGTGTTGCTCATAGCGAACAGTGCAATTCCGAAAAAGATGTCACTCACCTTGCCTGCGAGCCGTCATCACGCTGTAGTTGTAATCGCTATTCTTTACTCTGCTTCGCGCAACAAATCGGCTAACCAATTTTCAAGCTCGTAATAGTACTTGGGGAAGTTTTGAGAGCCATCGGCATGAATCACTTTTCCCTCGCCCAAATCTAACTCAAAGCGAAACATGGTGCCATCAAGCACATACTTCGGGTGCTCGCCGTGAAAGCCGTCCCACTTAAGCACGGCGCAAGCATTGAGTTGCTCTATCACTTGCGCGGTGGCGACCGTGACCTGCCCGCTCAAGCGCCGTTGTTCCTCACCGTTACCGTAAAACTTTTCATAGCGAGAAAGCAGGCTTTGCTCTCCTTGGCAAATCAGCTCATACTCTTCGCTGATGCGCATGCCGCTTACTTGCAAATTCAGTTTTTCAAAGCGCGAAATCCTTGCCTCCTGCCTGCCAAACATCAAAAAACCTCCCACAGCCGCTACACCGCACAGCACGATTGCCGCGGCGATAAAAATAATCAAGCTTTTCTTTTTCTCATTCATCGGTTTCCAATTCCATGCCCATGAGCATCACCTGAGTTTCTCTCTTAAAACCGTATTTTCGGTAAAACGCGGGAAGGGAGCCCTCTGCCTGCGTAATCAGGTGAATACCTGCCATGCCTCTTTGCTTCATGTCACTGATACACGCTTCCAACAGCCTGCTGCCAATCCCTTGCCCCTGATATTGCGGCAAAACGGCAATGTCGTTGATTTCAAACACTCTGCCGTAGTGAAAGAGCATACTGCTGCCAAGCAAAAAGCCCACAATTTCTTCACCGAAGCGATATTCTAAGCCATAAGCCCGAACGCTTTCCATCATTTCGCAGATGTGCACCTCTGCTGCTTCCGGCTCCCAGGCATCATGCCAGGGTTCTCCCGAAAACGCAGCGGCATAAATGCGCGCATATTCCTTTAAATGTACCTTTTGACACGGTGCAATTACATAATCCTGCATTATTTCTCTCCTGCTTGCCTCAATGCTTTGCAAAATGTTTCAAATTCCGCTAAGCGAGCGGTGCTTTCAAAAGCAAACTGTCGGTATTTGGAGCGGTCGTTTTTATGGTACAAATACAGCCACGGTCCCGCATCGCCACTCTCGGTGCTCTCTTTCATTTTACTGACCGTACCTCCTGAAAGCAGCGCAAGAAAATCCTGCTGTTCGCTCTCGGTCAGTGCGCGCGAAGCGGACTGTGTGATATCCTCTTCGGTTAGCGGAAAATGATTTCCCTCTCGCGTTTCAAAGCGAAATACCCACTTGCTGCCCTCGGTATAAAAATGATACCTCAGGTAGGTTGGCGGATTGGTAGAGGAAGCCTTGGTATAATAAAACTCACTGATGTCACCGGGCAAGATATCCTTACCCACCTTTTTACTTGCTCCAAACATATTACTCCCCACAATACCGAGTGTAACAGCAATGCCGACAGCCACTAAAGCGAGAGCGATAATAACCTGCTTTGCCTTGCCTCTTTTGCCCGATTGCACTGCATCTTCTGTTTTTTCTTTTACCATCATTCCATCCAAATCCGGCTCTTGCCAACCCGGCGCCTTTTTCTCAAGCGAAAGATAAGCTGCCTGCAAATCGCAATCTTTTTTAGATATTACCATATTATCACAACATCTGTCAATCCGACTGCAAGATATCAAATCTCAAAAAATGCATTGATTTTCATGTGGCTAAATTATATAATAGAGAATAATAAAAGCATCAACCCATGTTACAATACAGCTACCCTTTTAAAGGAGACAATATGGACTATAGAAAATTTGACAACACCTATTATATTCGCTTAGACAAAGGCGAGGAAATTATCTCTTCCATTGAAGCCATTTGCAAAAAAGAAGGCATTGCTTCCGCCTGCTACTCCGGTATCGGCGGCTGCAGCAGTGCTGAAATCCAAACCTTTATTCCCGAAAAGAGCGCTTTTGAAACACGCAAGATTGAGGGCATGCTGGAGCTCACCTCTCTCTTAGGCAACCTGATTGCCGGAGATACCGAGGAAGTGCACCACCACTCTCATGCCATGTTTGCCTATTTGGAAAACGGCACCCACTGCGTTGCCGGCGGGCACATGAAAAGTATCACGGTTCTCTACACTGCGGAAATAGAGCTGCGCCCTGTCACCGGCGGCACCATCGGGCAAAAGCCAAGCCCCGAAACCGGCACCGCTTTTTGGAATTTTGAATAAAAAAGAAGGCTGTTTCAAGGGTTCTTGAAACAGCCTTCTTTTAACTCACTGTTTATCTTTTGCAGCTTGCAATGTGCGCCGAAATGCAACAATCATCAAAATATAACATACGGTTTTGGGCAACATCAGCATGCCGATAATCGGCACACTCCCCGCAAAGAGAACAACCGGGATATAAAACGCAAACGACAGCGCCACATAGAGCGCAATCAACCGCAGCGACCTATCACCCTTTGCCGAAGCTGCCCACAAAATCACACTCATGATACCGATTAGCAAAAACGGAATATTGCGCAGCACGCCCCAAGTGAGCGAAGGATTCTCGCTTGTCCACCTGTTTTGCGGGAAGAGGCACAGTGCCACACGCACCACTGCCAAGACCCATATCGCAAGCAATGCACCCTTGCGCGCATCGCCATAGCGCTCGCGGCGCGCATATTCGAGCAACACATAAAAAACAGTCATTGTTACAGAGGTAACAAGCTTGCCGATGCCGAGCGCCGCCGTTAACTCCAAATCGGTAAAATAGTGCAGCACGCGCGGCACAAGGTGAAAAGCATCACCGCAGCCCAATATCAAAACCATACTGCCAAACAGGTAGCCGAGGCGATTTCCCTTGGCTTTTTTTAACATCAAACTGCCACTGATAATGGCAAATGCCAGGTAAGAAATATCAAATATACTTTCCGGCAATGCAGGCATCAATTTCATCTCTTACTCCTTAATACAACTTAATAATGGTTTTTCCTTTTGATTTGCCGCTATCAACTTTTTCGAGTGCTTCATTGATTTGGTCGAGGGAATACACGCCGTCTATTGAGGTTTGCAGCCCTCCCTGCACCAACTGCATGCCAATTTGCTCCAAGCCCTCTCCATCCTCGTGCACAAAGACAAAATAATACTTTTGGTGGCGCATTGCTGCCATTTTGTCATACTTCCCTCCGGCTGCGCCAAAAAGGAATTGCTTTAGCTTAGAAAGCCCCATGCGTACCGCAAACTCTTGCACCTGAAGGCGAATGTCTTTTTTATCATACTTATTTAATACGGCTGCTTTCATAATCCTTTTCCCGTTCTTGAATTTCCAAAATACAATCGGCAAGCGTTTTCTGCTGCAATGCATCATTCAACGCCTGCTCCACTGTGGCAAACTCCGCCGCGAGCACAGGTTGAATATGCCTGCCGACAACACAGCGGTCATTTGGGTTTTGGTGGATATCGAAAAGCTGTGCCCCGCTTTTCTCATTGACTGCGCAGTATATTGCATAAAGCGATAGCTGCTGCTCAGGTACACGCAGCGCAAATCCGCCAACACCCCTGCGGCTCTCGATAATACTTGCCTTTTTCAACAGCGCTGCAATCTTGCGCACATAGCTGGCATTGGTGCCGGCACTCTGCGCAAGCTGCTCCGAGCTCATCGGTTTTTCCGACCTTGCAATCAAAATCAAAATATGAATGGCAACCGAAAACTTTGTATCCACTACCGATTCACCTCAAAGCTAATCATATATTCCACATTCTCTTCGCAGGCGATATCGGGTTTATCCTCATAAAACCTGCCGGAAATGCCATCCTCTTGTAAGCAAAGTGCAAAATGCGAGAGTGCAATACCGATATCGAGCTTTTGCACATCACCCAAGCTGCTGTTTGCCATTTTCCCTTTGCACTCGTAAAAATGCACGCTATCTCCCGCAATGACCGCGCGCAGAGGCTGCTTGTTGGCAGCGGAGGGCGCTAAGCGCGCAAGTTCTAATGCTTCCTGAAAGATGCCGCTGTAATCCTTAGCAGGATGCGCAAAATCGCTCTCGAAGAAAAACTGCTCAAAGGGCATTCTCTCATCGGCTTTTAAGGTCTTGCGCATCATCTTTTCTCTAATGGATTGTTTTTCGGCAGCGTAGCCCAGCGGGCTTGCCACCGGCATCACCTCATCGGCACCGACCTCCATCGCCTTTTCAAAGCTTTGGCGGCTGAGGGTACCTGCCAGCATGACGGTGCCCAGCCCCAATGACCAAGCGAATAAACAAAATTTTTCAAACGCATAGCCGCAAGCCATTTCATAATGCTTTACCCGCTTCACCTTGGCGGCAACATAAGTATCGGTTCCCACAATCACAGCGCTCGAGAGGTTGCTCCGAGCAGCGCTCAGTATGCGAAAGTCAATATCCGCTCCAAAGGGGTTGTCCACCTCTTCCAAAAACTTCTCTATCTTCGCCATATCCTCTGCGCGCGGTGCCCTGCCATCAAAGGTGCGGACACTCCTGCGCGCTCTGATTAACTGCTTTACATGCTCCATTTCCATTTTCCTTTTCATAATACGACAGCATCACTTTGCCGTATTTACACTCAAAGATTTAGTTGTATCTGTGTTTGATACAAGTACATTATATAGGATATCGTCTTTTCCGTCAAGCTAAAATGTGGTATAATGATATTAGCAACTCATACAAGGAGGTATCCTATGGAATTAAAGGTACTCAAAGACTGCTTTACGGTTTGCAAGCTGCAGCCCGAAGCGCGATTACCGCTCGAAAGCGATTTTTGCTTTATCGGCAAAACGGATGAAGAATTATCCCTTGTCTGCCCGACAGCTTGCACGCCTGCCGCGACGCTTGAAAGAGAGGACGGCTGGCGCGGCTTTCGCATAGATGGCGTTCTGGATTTTTCGCTCATCGGCATCTTAGCAGAGCTCTCTGCAGTGCTCGCCGCGAAACGCATCGGCATCTTTGTAGTCTCCACCTATAACACGGACTACATTTTTGTTAAGCAAGCCCAATTTGAAGATGCGCGCAATGCGCTGGTGCAAAGCGGATATGCCATCTCATAATGCAGCAG